>CALBVA010000289.1 GCA_937969125.1 uncultured Verrucomicrobiales bacterium
AGGCCTCTGGGACCAACCTGGATGAGAAGACGAAGGCCGCCCAACTCACTGAAGAGACTCTCCCTCAGGTGGAAAGTCGGTAAAACATGACGGAAACACGAGACATTCCCCGCATTGTCCTGGTCTGAGCCAAGGGATACGCAAAACAAACAAGTGGCTCTCGAAGAGCGGAGCATGCGTTCAAACTGCCGAGAAGTGGAAACCCTTCTCACGACCTCTGCAGTCTTCAGGAAGACCGGTGATCCGGTCTCCCTTTTTCTTTCCCGCCGGCTCCGAATCGCGATAGCTTCCCGCCTATGAGCTTTTCTCACTCGGTCTGCCGTTGGTGTTTTCAATCCACCCCTCTTCCGAAGCTTGCGGAGTGGTGTGTGGAACTCGGCCTTTCGGGGATCGATCTACTGCACCCGCACGAAGCACGAGAGATCTCGGAGCTGGGCCTAAAGTGCCCGGTAACAGCAGCTCCGGAGCATGAGAGTGGATTAGGTTGTATTGAAAGGGCCTTCAACAAGCGGGAGCATCACGGAACTCTCCATGAAATCTACGAACAGCTGATCCCGGAGGCCGCAGAGGCGGGAATCCCCCAGGTCATCACTTTCTCGGGGAATCGGGAGGGATTGTCAGATGAGGAAGGGATTGAGAACTGCGCGGCAGGCTTGGAACCGCTACTGGATCTGGCAGAGAGGCATGACATCACGCTGGTGATGGAGCTGCTGAACTCAAAGGTCGATCATCCTGATTACCAATGTGATCACACGGCGTGGGGGGTGGCTCTTTGTGAGAAGCTGGACTCACCGCGCTTTAAATTGCTCTACGACATCTACCACATGCAGGTGATGGAAGGTGACGTGATTGCGACGATTCAGAAATCGGAAAAACACATCGGGCATTATCACACGGCGGGTTGTCCGGGGCGAAATGAAATCGATGAGAGTCAGGAGCTTTTTTATCCAGCGATCATGGAGACAATCAATAAGACCGGCTTTGAGGGATGGGTGGCGCAGGAATTCGTGCCGACATGGGATGATCCGAAGGCCGCACTGGCGGATGCAGTGAGGAGATGTTCCTGACGAAAAAAGGCGCGGTTTCCCGCGCCTTTTTTGGTGATTGGGGTCGTGGTCGCAGCTTAGTGCGAGCGGCAGAACTCCTCGAAGCGGCTGACGCCCTCGTTCAAAACATCGAGGGTGGTGCAGTAGCTGAGGCGAACGCCCATGTCATGACCGAAGGCGATACCGGGAACGGCGGCGACCTTGTAGCGAGTGAGTAGCTTGTCACAGAGATTAACCGACTTCAGACCGAGCGGGGTGCAATTGACGAAGAAGTAGAAGGCTCCCTTTGGCTCGACCACGCTGACATTCGGGATGGCCTTGAGACGCCCGAGCATGAACTGGCGGCGGACATCGTATTCGCCGCGAAGGTTTTCGATAAAGGTGGCGGACTCCTCCGAAGTCAAAGCAGCCAAGGCACCATGCTGGGCGAAGGTGGTGGCATTGGAGGAGGTGTGTCCCTGGATGGTGGAGAGGGCCTTGGCCATAGCCGGCGGAGCAGCGGTGTAGCCGACGCGCCATCCGGTCATGGAGTGGGACTTTGAAAAGCCATTCACGGTAATGGTGAGGTCGTAGGCTTCCTGATTCACAGAGGCGACGCTGACGTGCTTTTCGTCGCCGTAAACGAGGTGCTCATAGATTTCATCAGCAAGGATGATGATGTCTTCATAGCCGGCGACCTCGACGATGCCCTCGATCTCCTCTTTGGAGTAAACGGAGCCGGTGGGATTACCGGGAGTATTGAGAATGATCATCTTCGTGGAAGGCGTCATGGCCTCCTCGAATTCTTCGGCGGTGATCTTCCACTTGTTGCTCTCCTTCGTCTCGACGAGCACGGGGACACCACCGGCCAATTTCACCATTTCCGGATAGCTGACCCAGTAGGGTGAAGGAATGATGACCTCATCACCTTCCTCGACGACGGCAAGGATTGCATTGAAGCAGGCCTGCTTCGCTCCGGAGGTGACACAGATCTGGGTGGGGTCGTAATCGAGCTTATTGTCTTTACGGAGTTTTTCGGAAAGAGCCTGGCGGAGTTCGGGGATTCCGGCTGCCGGGGTGTATTTGGTCTTCCCTTCCTCGAGAGCGGTGTAGCAAGCCTGCTTGATGAAGGCCGGGGTATCGCAATCCGGCTCACCTCCGGCGAGGCCGTAAACTTCTTCACCGGCTGCACGAAGTGCCTTGGTCTGATTGGTGACTGAGAGGGTCAGCGAGGGCGTGACGGAAGTGACGCGTTTTGAGAGACTGTCCATGATGTTTGGTTAATTGATTGCCCCCAAAAACCGGAGAAAAACATCAATGGTGGCTGCTGGCCTGAATCTCCCCGGGGAGCGGGGTTTTTCTGCACAGGGGACTGACCGCTGGCAAGGGAAATGCGGTTGAGGGGGAGCTTTTTTAAATGCGATCCGGTCAAGCGGGAGCATCGAAGGATGCAGTGACCCATTTACCGCGTTTTTTGTGCTCCAGAGAGAGGAATCCGCATTTTTCCGCAGTGGCGAGGACCTCCGGCCATTGTTCGAAGAGGATGCCGGAGAGGAGGAGTCGGCCGCCAGGCTGGATCCAGTGACGGATCAGGGGGAGGGCTTCAATGAGGACCGTTGAAAAGAGATTCGCGGCGACGACCTGGAATCTCTTTTGGTTTTTCCAGGTGAAGACATCTTCCTCGAAGAGTTTGATGTCCCCCGCCCCATTTCTCTCGAGATTGAGGCGCGCTACTTCGACGGCCTTGGCATCGAAGTCGAAGGCTTCAATCTCCCCCGCTCCAAGGAAGCGGGCGGCAATTGCCAAAACCCCACTACCAGTTCCGAGATCTAGGAAGTCCCAGCCGGGCTCCAGCTCGCGGGAAAGATCCACAAGGAGGCGGAGGCAGGTGGAGGTGGTGGGATGATCGCCGGTGCCGAAGGCCATTTCCGGCGGGACGATGATGACATCGCGTCCGGGGTAGGCATCCGGCAGCACTTCGACCTGGGAGATGACGAGGCGATCGCGGATCATGAGTGGATCGGCTTTGGGGGCACTCATTGCGACCCAGTTTCGGCTTTTCAGTTCGCGCACCGATCCGCCGAACTGAGTTTTGATTTCTTCAGCGTCTTTTTCGGACTCACAATAGACTTCGACGCGGACTGACTTTCCGCCCTTGATCTCAGAAATGACGGAGTTGGGATTCCCGTAGAAACGTTCCTCCCAGGCATCCGTCCATTTCACGGCGGAGAGTTTTGACCAGACCCACATGGCCTCGGGAATAGGCCGGAAGGCCCTGACTGGCAATCAGCTTCTCAGGGCACTCGGTAAGGATTAAGAAGGGTGACTTGCAAGTGAGGGCGGGATTGGTTCAACTCGCCCCCGTCAAGTTATGAAATTTGGAATTATCGGAGCCGGTATGATCGGCCACTTTCACGCGAAGGCGATCACTGCGATGAGCGGTGGCGAATTGCACTCGGTTTTTGATCTCAGGCAGGAGGCGGCTGATAAGCTGGTCGCAGAATATGGAGGGAAGGCATTCTCGGATATGGCGGAATTCCTGGCCGATCCGGAGCTAGAGATCGTGACGGTGGGAACGCCAAGCGGGGCTCACCTGGATCCGACTCTGGCTGCGCTGAATGCCGGAAAGCACGCGATCGTGGAGAAGCCACTGGAGATCACGACAGAGCGGATCGATGAACTGATGACGGCTGCGGCCAAGAATGGCAAAACGCTCGCCGCAGTGCTGAACCGGAGATTCCACCCGGGGATGGATGCCTTTAAGAAGGCGGCGGACGAGGGACGGTTCGGGATTCTCAGCTCGGCCTCGGCTTACGTGAAGTGGTATCGCGATCAGGCCTATTACGATTCCGCCGGATGGCGCGGGACGTGGGCTCTGGATGGAGGTGGTTCATTGATGAATCAATCCGTCCATACCGTGGATGCACTTCTCTATCTCGCAGGCCCGGCGAAGTCGGTGCAGGCGAATACAGTATGCCTGGCGCACGAACGAATCGAGGTGGAGGATCACTGTGTGGCAATCATTGAATTCGAGAATGGCGCGCGCGGTGTCATTGAAGCCTCGACCTGCACGTGGTCGAAGGACGGTCATCCGGCACGGGTACAGCTGGCAGGAACCGAGGGCTCGGTCTTCCTGGCGGACGAGGCATTCGAGCTCTGGGACTTCAAGGAAGAGAAGCCGGAGGATACCGAGATCAAGAGCACGCTGATGAAGGGGCAGGAAGCCGGACTCGGTGCGAATGACCCGACGGCGATCAACTTTTACCAGCACCAGCGAAACTTCGAGGAAGTGGTGAATGCCATCTCGGAAGGACGTGAGCCTTCCACAAACGCGACAGAAGCACGGAAGTCGGTGGAATTGATCACCGCGATTTACGAAAGCGCGAAGAACGACGGGAAGAAAATCTTCCTGTAGGCTTTTCTGATTTTCACAAACCGCGTCTCAGATCGAGACGCGGTTTTTGTTCATTTATGAGGTGGCCTTGACCCCATCACTCAAGACAGGAGGATGGGCCTGGAGGTGGGCCACGATCTCCTCGACTTCATCGCTAAGAAGCATGAGGTCCTTATAATGACGGCCCTCGGCAAGCTTGTTAATGGTATCCCAAAGCGGGGTTTCGGTGGTGTATCGCTCTCTGCCAAGGAAGACCATGGGGCTGACTTCGCCGAAAGTGGCATAGTGGTTTTGGCAGGCGTCCTGGAAAATCTCCTGAGTGGTCCCGCCGCTGCCGGGCGCAAAGACAATGCCATAGCGGGCGATGGTGAGGAGGCCGTCTTCACGAATGCTGTTTGAGAAATATTTGGCAACGTGGGCCGAGAACATATTAGTCGGTTCGTGGCCGTAAAACCAGGTCGGAACGGCAAGGCTCGAATGACCGGTAGGATACTGATCGATGACTTTTTGAGCAGCGTCGATGTAGCCGGGACTATCGTATTTCGGAGCGACGGTGAGGTCATCGATAACCTGATCGAGTTCGGCCACGGTGAGGTCAGCCAGATAAGCGCCGAGATTGGCCGCTTCCATAGTTCCTGGCCCCCCGCCGCTGGCGATGAAGTATCCCTCTGCAGTAAGACGGCGAGTGAGGTGGGCGACCTTCCGGTATGAGTCGGCCGCGCGGCTGGTACCATGCCCGCCCATGATGGCGATGACCTTCTTGACGCCGTCTTTCTCAATGCGCCCTTCCAGAAGATCGGTCAGGCCATCGTCGATGGCGTGGTCATGGAGGCGTTCAGCGAGGGCTTCTACGATGTCAGGATTCTTTTTCCCGTGAGCCACGAAATGATCGTAGATCTTTTTATCGACGCTCTGGTCATCATTGACCGTCCAGCCTTCCATCAACTCTTCTCGCGTGTAGAGTTCTGGGCGATAGGGATTATAAGGCAACCCTTTGAACGAAGGGAAAATGAAGGCCCCCTTATCCTGAAGGTCGCAAATGGAGATCACCTGGGGGAATTGGCAGCCGAGGAAGATGGCACCCTGGCACTCGATGGAAGCCCAATCGAGATTGGCCTCACGGAGGTCGAGGCCCTGGATGACGGCACAATTCAGCTGGCCCTTCTGACGGATGAGGCGGTCGAGGGAATCAATTTCACGGACGATGGAGCATTTCATAGAGAGATTACGGAGGGTTTCAGGACTCCGACATAGGGAAGGTTACGGTATTTGCCGTCATAATCGAGCCCGTAGCCGACGACGAATTCGTCAGCGATCTCAAAGGCCGAGTAATCTGCCTCGACTTCGGCAGCCCTTTCCTTGTCCTTGGTGAGGAGAACACAGGTTTTCACCTCGCGGGCACCCATAGACATCAGCTTCTCGGAAACTGCAGCAAGGGTGCGGCCGGTATCGAGGATGTCATCGACGAGGAGGATGCAGCGGCCTTTCACATCCGGAAGCTTTTGGTCGAGGAAATCGACCTGGCCGGAGCTTTCAGTCCCTCCGTGGTAACTGGCGACATTGAGGCACTCGATTTCCAACCGAAGAGGAACCCGGCGAAGAAGATCCGCCATAAAGACGAGGGCACCTTTGAGAATAGCGACGACCTGGAGGGCCTCTTCTTGGACAAAGTCGTCGTGAATACGGGTTGCGATGACATCGAGCCGTTTTTCGATGACCTCCTCGGCAATGAGGACCCTTTCAATGTCATTGTGCATGATGCTGATAGTTAAGTGAACCAAAGTGTCAGGAGCAAGCCGCGATGACAGGCCCTGCATGATTTTAAAAATGCTTTTTATGATGTCTAATCACCTTAATCGCTCTTGTCCCCGCTATTAAGATGCCTAGTCTTATCGAAATGAGATGCATCGCGGCCCGCCACCTATGGCTGATGGTTCTTCTGGCAACGGCTCTGCCGCTCTTCGCCGGAAAGGGACCGATCTGGATCAAATCAGCTGCACAGATCGCCAACTCGTGGAAGGAGGATCAACATCTATATATCATCGGAAGGACTGGTGTACCGGATGAAGGGCTGAGAGATCTCGAACTCTGGCTGGATGGGAACGCGCCAGGCTGGACAGTGCTACTGATCCAGAAATCAGAAAGACAGCGCTTCACCGGTGCGACTGGAGAGCGCTATACGGGAATCGATGCCGTGGAGCAGGCCATGAGCCAAAAACTGCGGAACCTGCCGGGCTTCGCGAATCAAATGGATCCGCGGAGTAATCGGGCCTCGGGAGCCTTTCTGGTCATGCTCTTGGAGGACCGGAAATTCCTTTATTTTGGGGATGATCATTATGCGGAAAACGGGGCCGGACCTAACAGCTGGAAGGATGACCTTGATGAAAAAGCGCGGACCGCAATGCGGGACGGGGGGAGAATTGTCGATGCCGTCCGGGACACCGTGACCTCAATTGAAGCGCGTATTACAAAATCCCTGGAGCGCAAGCAGCAGGAGCGGAAACAAACCGAAAACGAACTGGGTTCAGAGATCAATACCCTCTCCGAACTCCTTGAGAAGGCGGCGCAGGAACGGGCTTCTGTTATCGCTGAAAGTGGAGAGGCGCAGAATTTGCTCAATGATTTCCCTAAGGATGATTACGAATCCCGGCTCAATGAGATGAGGGCCTCAGTATCGGAGGAGGACTACGGTCGGGCTCATCTGGCGGGGACGATTCTTCGTCAGGAGCTGGAAGGGTCTCTGGATGAGATTGAGTCGTTCAAGGCTGCCTACAAATCTCTTTCCCAACTCCGGGAGCTGGTGGGCAGTGCCAGCGCGAAAACCGAAGCGGGGCGGACCCAGCTAGAGCTCGCTCGTCATAACCTGGCACTTGCCGAAAGTTCCTTTGCCTCTGGAAATCAAAATTTCCGGAATGAAATGCAAGCCTCCCGCGTGGCACTCCAACTGGCTCCCATGAAAGACCGGGAAATTTTGAAAACGGAGGAAAGAAAGCAGCGAACCTATAAAATCGGCGGAGCCACCGGAGCGGGAGCAATTGGTCTACTCTGCGTTCTCGGAAACCGGGGTAGACGACGAGCCAAGAAGGAGGCAGAGAATTTATTGGCCCGACGAAAAGCCGAGATGAAAGAGACTGGAGAAAGGCTCTTCAAAATCATGGACCGCTCCGAGATCATTGTCGGCGATCACGAAGAACTGGAAAACCGCGGCTATCAGGGTGAAACGCTGGAGCGGTCCAAGATCGCCCTGGCCACAATTGACGGTGCCTTTGTTCTTTCCTCTCATGCCCAAAAAATCATCGAGCGGGCCGAGACTCTCATTGGCCCCCGAAACCCAATCAGCGGAGTGCGCAATCTGGTCAGCAGAGGCCGCTACCATAAGGCCATTGATCTCCTGGATTCCGAACTCAACGTGGGACTGAAAAACGTGCCAAAGCTGAAAGACCGCGAACGTCCAGGAGAGAAGG
>CALBVA010000290.1 GCA_937969125.1 uncultured Verrucomicrobiales bacterium
CCGGCCCATTGGGGCATGGTGTTGGTTTCGCGCTGGAGTTTGTCGCTGTAGTTGATCCAGTCGGTGCAGTTGATGAGGGGACCGCGGGGGTCGCCGGTGGGCTTGAAGTCCTCCATCTCGGGCTGGAGAAGAGGGAGTTCGGACTCGGGGACGGCGGAGTGTTGGCCGGTTTCCTTGTCCCAAAGAAGTGGGAAGGGCTCGCCCCAATAACGTTGGCGGGAGAAGAGCCAGTCGCGGAGTTTGAATTGGATTTTCTTGGTGCCTTTGCCGTTTTCGCCAAGCCAGTGAATGATCTTCTTTTTGGCGTCCTTGGTTTTGAGTCCGTCGAGGAAACCGGAGTTGATGGCAGTGCCGGGATCGGTGTAGCCCTGCCAGTCTTGGTCGCCATTTGGCTGAACGACTTGGATGATGGGGAGGTCGAATTTTTCGGCGAATTCGAAATCGCGAGAGTCGTGCGCAGGGACGGCCATGATGGCTCCGCTGCCGTAGCCCATCATGACATAGTCGGCGATCCAGACGGGGATCTTTTCGCCGTTGACGGGGTTGATGGCGAAGGCACCGGTGGCGACGCCGGTTTTGTCCTTATCGAGGCCACGCTCCATATCAGACTTGGTGGCGCAGGATTGGACGTAGGCTTCAACGGCTTCTTTTTGCTCAGGAATGGTAATTTCGGAGACGAGCGGGTGCTCTGGAGCGAGGACCATGTAGGTGGCGCCGAAGAGGGTATCGGGACGCGTGGTGAAGACGGTAATGTCATTGCCTTCGACATCGAAGGTGACTTCCGCGCCTTCGCTGCGGCCGATCCAGTTTCGTTGAAGGGCCTTGATAGACTCGGGCCAGTCGAGAGGCTCTAGTTCATCGATAAGGCGCTGGGCGTATTTCGTGATGCGGAGCATCCACTGGCGGAGCGGGCGGCGCTCGACGGTTTCGCCTTTGCTCTTCCATTCTTCGACTTCCTCATTGGCGAGAACGGTGCCCATTGAAGGGGACCAATTGACAGGGGCTTCGTGGATGAAGGCGAGGCGGACTTCATCAATCTGCACCTGAGTCCAGCCTTTGGCTTCGAGTTCGGAGACGGGTTTGGCTTTTTGGTCCTCGTCACAGAAGTAGGAATTATAAAGCTGGATGAAGATCCACTGGGTCCATTTGACGTAGCCGGGGTCGGTGGTATTGACCTCGCGATCCCAATCGTATCCGAAGCCGAGGGCCTGGAGCTGGCGGCGGAAGTTGGCAATATTCGCCTCGGTGGTGATACGGGGATGTTGGCCAGTTTTGATGGCGTATTGTTCGGCGGGGAGGCCAAAGGCATCCCAACCCATAGGATGGAGGACATTGAAGCCATTCATGCGCTTGTAGCGGCCAATGATGTCAGTGGCGGTGTAGCCCTCGGGGTGGCCGACGTGGAGGCCGGCGCCGGAGGGGTATGGGAACATGTCGAGGATGTAGTACTTCGGCTTGGAAGCATCGAAGCCTTCCTCACCGGGGCCGGGAGTGCGGAAGGTTTTGTTTTCGGCCCAGACGGATTGCCACTTGGGCTCAAATTCATCAAAGGGGAAGGCGCGGTGTTTCTCGGACATGATTTCTGCGCGAGAGGGAAGCGGGAGTTCCTTGGAATGACACGCAAAAAAACGGGGCAAGCGGGCGGGAATAAACTCGTGATGTTTTTGTGAGATTCTGGTGAGCGGCGGACTTATTGGGTTGATTCCACACATTTTCCACGCCGCGAGAGACCAGTTCTTGCGCCAAGATGATAAAAACAGGCTCCGTGGAAAACCGCGGAGCCTGTTTTGATCTGAGATGACGCCGATGAGCGGATTAATTACTCCGACGCTTGCGGTTGCTACGCGGTTCGGCCTTGCGGGCGGGTGCGGAGCGACGGCCGGACGGAGCGCGTGGCTCGGCCTTGGGGGCGGGGCGTGGTTCGACCCGGCGGGGTTGTGGTTGAGGGCGGGGCTGTGGACGAACGCGGGGACGTGGCTCGGCACGCCTCGGTTCACTGCGGCGGGACTGGGCTTGGCGGTTCCGAATGGTGGGAACACGAATGGGCTCCACGCGGCGGGGAGTATTGCGGATAGTCTCGACGCGGGTGGGACGGGTCACGGGGCGAACGCGGTTAGAGTTCCGGATCGGAGGACGATTGAAACGATCACTCGAGCGGCGGGAATTGCGGTCGGACACGGAACGACCAAATCGGTCGCGGCGACCGAGAACTTCCGCAGCACGGCGGCGGTTTTCATCGTTATAGCGATCGTAGCGACTGGAGGAATTCCGGCGGTTCCGATCAACCCGGCGGTCACTGCGCGGGAGGTATCGGGGAGCAACCAGGCGGGAACCCTTGCGATATCCGTGAGGGTAGCGGGCATAGCCGTAGCGCCGTGGTGGGCTCTTGTAGTAGCTGCGTGATCCGTAGTTATAATAACGGCGCAATTGGCGGTCATAGTAGCAACGACGATAGGGATCGTAGGCCCAGCGGTCGTAGCTGGTGGAAATCAAACCGACCCGCAAGGGGGCATAGTTGCCAGAATACCCGTAGCTGCTGTATCCGCCTGATCCATAGTTCGTAGAGCTATATCCGTAAGTCCCGTAATCGGAACAGGATGAGAGAAAAGGCCACGTCAGGAGGGCGGCCGCGAGCATGAGGATTGATTTCATAACAGTGGGTTCAACGGTTGGCGGGCTGGATTCATTCACCGGGGAGATCTTTTTTCCCGAAGGTGGGAAGGATGGCAGAGAGACGGGGAAGCCGCCATTTCTTTTTCCAATGGGTTCCTTTAACGGGTCATCGCGCGATAGATGATGGGCTTCAGAGCCTGCTCGAGATTCCAGTTATAAGGCATGGTCTGCTCCATGGTGATGACGATGAGGTCATGCTGCGGGCAGAGCCAATAGTGGGTGCTGGCAGCCCCACCCCAGCCGTATTCCCCGACGAGGGAATCCTTGTCCCAACGGTCGTCATGAGCAAAGCGCACGGAGAATCCGAGCCCATATCCGGTGCCGTGGCGGACGTCCTTCCCGAAGGAAATGGCGGGGATATTTTTCGGGAGCTGATTCGTGCGCATGAGGTCGACGGTCTCTTTCTTGAGATAGCGTTTTCCCTGAAATTCGCCGCCATTTTCGATCATGCGGAGAAAGCGGGCATAATCGGTAATAGTGGAGACCAAGCCGCTGCCGCCTCCTTTAAAAATCGGATCCCGGAGGTAAGAACTCCCCACGGCCGAGTCCGCCACTTTCAATTTCCCCTTTCTCACGCGATAGCTCACGGAGAGGCGCCCAACCTTTTCCGCCGAAACGGAATAAGAGGTGTCATTCATCCCGAGTGGCACAAGGAGACGCTGCCGGAGGAATTGCTCAAAGGGCATCCCGGCCGCGCGACTGATCACGGCAGCGAGGACATCACTGCTGATTCCGTAGATCCATTGGTCTCCGGGTTGGTAGTGCAATGGGACCGTCTTCAGGGCGGCGATCTTTCCCAGGAGAGGGAGTTCCTTTTTCAGGTATCCCACCTCGCGATAGAAGCGGCTCACCGGGTGGGCGGAGCGGGCGGAGGAAAATCCCGCAGTATGGCAAAGCAGATCCCGCACAGTGGGAGAGCGTTTAGCGGGAATCGCGGTGCCTTCGGTGACCAGGACTTTAGGTGCCTTTAGCTCCGGGAGGAATTTTTCGATTGGATCATCCAGCTTCAGTTTCCCCTCTTCCATTAAGATCAGAGCGGCCGCAGAGGTGATGGCTTTCGTCATTGAGAAAATCCGGAAGAGCGTGTCATTCTCCATCGGTTTATCTGCCTCACGATCGCGATGCCCGAAGTTCTCCTGATAAACAATTGCCCCCTTCTTCATCACGAGGACCGAAGCACCGACCAGTTTTCCGTCTTGGATCAATCGTTCCACCTCAGATTTAATTTTTCCCAACTCCTCTGCTGAAACGCCCAGAGCTGCAGGGTCTTTTCTCGGCAGGGGCTTCACAGCAATCTCCCGAGCGGAGACCAGCCCTGTTAGAAATGGCAGTAATGCCCACAAAATGATTCGCATGTCCCGTTACATAGAAGAAGCCTCATCGGAAGGCATTCTAAAATCACAACATTTTATCGCCGCTTTTCTCCTCCTGCTCTTTTAGCATCCTAGAATTCGCTCCATGAAATCCGTCCATCTCATCGCCCCGGTCCTCGCTCTAGCCGGCTCCGCCATCTGGATCCATCAACAGGAAAGCTCCCTCATCGAGCTCGAGGAGAAGACCACCGTCCTGCAAAATCGCATCGCAGAGACAAAAAAAATCATCACCGCCAATGGGCCGGATTCGCGCAATGCCTCTACGGAGAAGAATACTCTACTTGCCCAGTTTCGACTCGCTGATGGGAACCTGGATTGGAAGAGCATCGCCGAAATCACGCTCCAGGAAAACAACTACGGCATGACATCCGACATGAAAACCATGATGCAGCTTCAGGCCGCCGTGATGAAAATGTCCGA
>CALBVA010000291.1 GCA_937969125.1 uncultured Verrucomicrobiales bacterium
TCGTTGAGGCCGTCGCCGTCACTATCGGGGACATTAGGATTGGATCCGGCGGTTGCTTCCGCTCCATCCTCCAGGTCGTCGTCATCAGAGTCTTCATCCCGGGGGTCGGTGCCATTGATGATTTCATCTCCGTCTAGGGAGTCATCGTCATCCTCATCGTCATTGGTAGGGTCCAATTCATTGAGGAATTCATCCTCATCATTGAGGTTGTCCATGTCAGCATCTTCGCCGGTGGCAAATTGGGCCAATGTTCCAAAGTCGTTTTCCCAGTCGTCAATAAGTCCATCATTGTCAGTATCAGCTGTCACCGTGAAAGTAACGACTCCCTCGAGGGTACTTGCCGAATTCATGGCCTGCACACGCACTGAGTGCACCGTGTCCACAGGTACGGAAACGTCTCCGCTCACGATCAGCTGATTCAGGCTCGGTCCGCCGATAGAGTAACTGACGTTGTTATCGTCGCCGTCTCCGGCAACCAGGGTGAAAGTCGCTGGCTGTGCTTGATCGGCGGAGTCAGCTGCGCGCAGCGTCCCGGCGATGGTATCGATCGGTGCGCTGCCGATCACAATGTCGATTCCATCGGTTAGCGGATACTGGCGGTCACCGGAAAATTCGATACTCGTGATCTCCCCGTTCGGGTCGAAATATTCGGTAGTAATTCCCCATTTTTCTCCAAGATAGAGGCCGATCTCGTTTTCCTCGACCTCGGTGAGAGCGCGGTCATAAATAATGATTTCCGCAATCTTACCATCCCAGTCGCCGCAGCAGCCCCCTTCCGCTGGGCGTCCACCCAGGCTGGTCAGCGAAAAGAAATTGGTGCCCAGATTATCAGCGCTGGTGACCACAAGATCGGTGCCATTGACCGCGTAGGTGACTTCGGTCGAACTCAGGCTGGCATAGCGTACCCGCTCTGCGGTCAGGTCCTCCTGCATATTGATAATACGGGGATCACCGCCACTGGTTCCGCGGAAAAAGCGGACCTCGTTATTGTTTTGACGGAAGAACTGCACATTCGCTCCGGTGGTCATCAGAGTGTCGCCTCCGGAGGAGTCATCTGTCCATGCGACTACGAAGGCGCTACCGCCATCGGGGACGATCAGAGGCTCGCTCAGCTCGAAGACGCCGTTCGCCCGGTCCCCTGCGAAGTCCAGTGCGGTGCTTCCGTTCAGCGTTGTGACCGTCGCAATTTCCGGTCCAGTTCCGGTACGGCTGGCTGTCAGCCCGCCAGGTTTCTTACTGGTCCATCCGGTGACGTTACCCGTCCCGGCGTCCGTGGTGATGGTCGAGGAATCGTTGGCATCGAACCAGACTAGAAGATTCTCGAAATTAGGATTCGGAGCACCACCGACGGTGAGCTGGGAGTAGGACATGCTCGTACCCAGGGCAGAGCAAGCCATGACCGCGAAGAACCGCTGCGGCAGGCGGGAAGGTTTGTGTGTCATTGTTACGTTTGTTTGATGTAGAAGCACCTATCCGTCCCCTTTTGACAAAGGACGGTAATTGCATAACCTAACTCCTACGATTGAAAGTGGCTTAACACAAACTCAAAGTCGTAAAATGACGCATCCTTCCCTCTCGAAAAGCCGTTCCTGATCCGTGCTGTATTCGTCGGTCAGTCCGTCGAAGCAGGATTGGTGGAAGTGGTCGCGAATGGTTCGCGGGGCAGCAGGGCAGATCTCATTTTTCAGAAATCTTTTTCACCGCGACAAGGAAGGGGCGTCCTTCATGGCGACCTTCCTCGTTTTTAATGATTACCTGCATCCCGGTTCCAAGGGCCCAGTTCATTACCGCTTCGGCCTCCTCCAGCCCGCCCGGATGTCCCGGGTAGCAAACACAAGTGATAAGTCCTCCCTGCTCGAGTGACTCCAGGGTCGCGCCCAGAGCTTTCAGGGTCGTCTCATGCCGAGTGATCAGCTCATGGTCAGCCCCCGGCAGATAACCGAGATTAAACATCACCGCCGCCACCGGGCTTTCGAGGTGCTCTGCCATCGTCTCATGTCCAGCGTGCACGAGATGGATCCGGTCAATCACCCCTGCTTCCGTCAATCGGTCCCGGCTCGCTCTGATTGCCGCCTCCTGCACATCAAAGCCAATCACCCTGCCGGTTTCTCCCACCAGTTTTGCGAGGAAGAGAGCATCATGCCCGTTGCCCAAGGTGGCATCCACCACGACATCCCCGAGCTTAAGATGTTCACGGATGGAATCATGCGCCAAGGCTGTCGCGCGGCGTGGCCGGTCGGTTTCAGAAGGGCGGGGAGTCATTGTCACGAGACCCTTCATCGATCTCCACAGACTCACAAGGGTGCAATCTGGTTTGAGGCGCTCGCTCGTGAATTTTTTTCGAGGGAAATGACATCGACCGGAAGGCATCGCGATGGAGTCAGAGAAGGGGTAATGAGGCCCAATCGAAGTTTCCAAATAATACTCAAAACCAAGACAGCGATGAAGTTCGCTCGATCAACTTCAGCTTCGCAATCGTAATCGCCCTCGGTGAATTTGCATTTCACCGCCGCTGTGTGTAACTTCTCGCGTAGTAGTGTAGCAAAAGTGAAAGAGCCCATCGGTCGCGAGACCGGTGGGCTTCTTTGTTCTTAAATTCCCCGGCTCCGTTCTCATACTTCTTCGGCGAGTTGGTCGCCGTAAATGGATTCTACGATGGTGCGGGATTAACGGAGCTTAATGCACTCCCTTTCGCCGTAGTCGCCATCGATCCAGCCGGTATTGACCTGTTAGGCATTGATGGCGTTATTCTAAATCTTCTCTGCGAGGAGCTCGGCATACTTAGAAGGATGTATTGCCAGAAAGGGTGCTCAAAAGTAGCCTTCTTATAACGGCTGCAGCCCGTGGCGGAACAGCGAAGCCAGTCACATGAACGGCGCCTTACCAAAGAAGTCCTTTCCTCGATGGAGGTTGGTCAGAATATTTCGTTGAATCAGGCCTCCGGCTGAACCACCTTACGGTGATGGTACTACGTGTAATGATATGGTGATTTTTATTGTGGTGTTTATGCTGCTTCACACTGCTGTTTTCTGCGTAGAAGTTGACGACCCTCTCGGTGATAAAGACGGGGATGGCCTGTCGGATCTCCAGGAGGCTGCGCAGGCACTTCCGATCTGCGGGTCGAATGCAGGGTATGTGCCTGGAGTTGCCGAAACTTTTACGATGGTGAACGGGGTCCGCTATCCGGCGATTCGCTTTCGTGCCCGTGAGCTACCGGATTTGACCTTTGGATACCAAGTGCAGGAGTCACTGGATCTGAAGACTTGGTCGGATGTGGATATGTCCGCCAATCAAGTTACAATCTTGAATGTTCCGGGACATCCCGACAGAGCATCGGGTGAGGATGATCGGATTGATTTGGTCACGGTCAGGTCGAATTTTTCGGCGACAGATCATCCCCGCTCTTATCTACGCGTCTGTTTTATGGACTGCTGGCCACCACCAGAACTTGCGCAAGCTACGGTGAGTCTTGAAAATTTGCTAGCTCACCTGCGTGAGAACACCCTGGCGATTCTCCCGAACAATAGCTTTTCACGGAAGATCTATGATGAATATTCGACAGCATTGTCGGCGAGATGGGCGCGTTTTTCGTGGACCAAACGTCTGAATCTGAGCGGGGTTGCTTTCGACAGCTCGCGAACTTGTACGTTGATCTCTTCACAGCATATCCTGATGGCCGCGCATAATCGCAGAGGTGCGGGTAGTGTAGTGAAATTTCACGCAAGAGATGGTTCATTGATTACCCGGACGATCACGGCAGTCATGAATTCGGAGACTATCTCCCAGGCGAATAATGCGCCAGATGTAGCGGTGGGCCGTCTGGATCGGGCGATCACGCAGATTCCTTTTTATCAAGTTCTCCCACCCAGGACCGATTGGCCGGACTACCTTGATGGTGCCTTGGTCCTTATTACACGTTGGAATAATCGCGAGGTCATCGTGGGGCGGGAGAATCGTTTTTTCTTTGGTCCAAATGGATCACGCCACATCAGCTTCCTTTCGGATACGGAAGTGCCAGATTTCTATGAAGGCAGCATTTCAAGTGGTGACAGCGGGAATCCAGGCTTCATCCTGATCCGCGGCGAACCTGTCCTGATTCACTTAAATAGCTTCACAAGCACACGCGGGCCGTTTCTGGGTGATCCTGAAATTCAGGCGATCATCAACGGATTCATGGCTGAACTTGGTGGTGGCTCGCTCACTACGGTCACCCTTTCCCAATGAACTCTCTTCTTGAAAAAATTTATGGGTTCTAAAGATCATCCAGATCCTGCCGATCAAAGCTCACAGCTGAAGGGCTACCGCAAGCTGCACTCCAGGGAGAGAGCAGGAGACCTTGGAGGTTTAGAGAGCTCTACAAAGGGGGGCTCCGCTTCTCTTTCTGATCCCGAACCGGAGTGGGGGAAAGAACGCTGGAAATCCACTTGGGTCTGGATCGGACTGGTAGGGATTCTTGCCGTATTTGCGCTGGCGTTTCACATTTTTATGCGCATTCAGGAAGATCGGGCAAGGGGAGCAGAGGTGAAGGTGCCTAGTAATGATTCGGTCATGAACTTCATGGAAAAGGCGAGCGCGGGAGAGTTGCGTAATGCCATTGAGGTTAGCGTTCGAGGTTATCTTGGAGCGACAAGCGATGCCGAGCGTTGTCGTTTCATTATCGACGGAGAGGGGAAGGAGGAGAAATTGCGCGAATTTTTCCAAAGGAAAGACATCGGTGCCGCTCCGCAGGGTTTCGGGGAAATCGTGAAAACCGAGCCTGCATCCATTGGGGGGAGACCTTTCGTGGTGGCACTCGCGAGCGGGAGACAGGAAGGCAAAGCCTGGCTCCTCCAGCTCGTGCCCACGGAGACGGAGATGAAAATCGAATGGGAGGCGACCGTGTGCTACGGCGAGGTGTCCTGGTCACAGTTTCTGAAAGAACGCTCTGAAAAAGCGGTACAGATGCGGGTCTATTTGGAGGGAATTCGTGCTCCCCTTTCCGCCAAGATTCCCGATGAACGATACCGAACTTTTGAGGTCAGTGTCCGTGGTCAGAAGGTGAAAGCGTTGACCCATCTGAAGCGTGGTTCTGCTCTGGAGCGAGAGTTTGCAAAGGTCGTGCCAGCCCAAGCGGTGCAGCCCGTTAATGTGCGCCTGCGCTGGGCTGATGATCCTGCAGGGGTTCGGCGGCTGGAGATCGTGGAGCTGATCCACAACTACTGGATCGCTCCTCAGTCTCCTGAAAAGTAAAACGGAATATTGAATTTCCTAGCGCCGTCGACGAAATCCCAAAAAGCCGAGACTCAGGCAGGCGAGAAGGGAGGAAGAAGGCTCAGGGACAGGTGCTACCACCAGATAGCCTAAATCTCTTAGACTCTCGGTAGTCAGTGAGCTGATGAAGGTTGTTTGTCCAGTAGGAGTGGACCAGCCCGTCATGAGTTCATTGCGAAGATCCAGCCCGGAGATATTGCTTACGATGCCGGTGGGACTGCCGCCACCATCGACTTCATTCCAGTGACCATTTGCAGTTCCTGGTCCTCCGCCGAGTTCTATGGGGACAAAGGCACCCGCTTGACTGAACTCGGTATTGTAGGCAGCGAGGCCGAATGCTCCGGTATATTCGCCGCTTCCATTCACATACAGTTCCTGACGACCTGCAATAGGAACAGGGAAAGTGGGATTGGCATCAGCGACAGCCTGGCTGCTCCAGAGAGAGCCGATTCCCAAAACATGGCCCATTTCATGGAGAACGACGCCTTCAAAATTTGAGATACTCGAGAGATCAGCGGTATCAAAGACCATCGATCCTCCCTGAGCGTAGAGAAAGTCGGGAGTGAGATCGGTATTCGAAGCATTTAATTTAAGGGCGGAGGGGCTGGCTGATCCCAGAGTACCTCCGGCACCATCGATGGCGGCGAGATCCACTTCGATGGTGATGACCGTGTTGTTGATATCATCGACCTCGTATCCGAGAATGAGACTCTCCCAAGTTGCCTCGGCTGCTGTGAAGGCTGCGGTCTGGGCTGCAGTTGGGGCTGTCGCGGAACCGGTAAAATCAAGTATGATATCGAAGCCCAATGTTGCAGCCTGAGATTGGCCGGTGAGGCACAGAAATGCCAGCGGAGTGGCTAGGGAGAGGAGTCTTGATTTCATTGACCGGGGAGGTGAATTTAGTTTTTGGAGAAGGCGTAAAATTATTTCTAACAATGCATTGTGACTCTCTAAAGCAATTTGAGTCAATCACATATTTTGGTGTAGAGTTATGATGTTTGAGAGAGCGGTCCGCCGCTGATGATGTCCTGGCTGGCACCTTCTTGGTATTTCTTGAAATTGGTCAGGAAGAGGTCAGCGAGCTTCCGTGCACTGGCATCGTAGGCGGCGGGGTCACCCCAGCTCTCACGGGGGACCAGGGACTCGGCCGGCACTCCTGGGCAATCAGTCACCGTTTCAAAGCCGAAGACGGGATCGGTCACGGTCGGAGCGTCGGCGAGCTGGCCGCCGTAGATGGATTCCACGATGGCGCGAGAATACCGGAGCTTAATACGTTCCCCTTCACCGTATCCGCCGCCGATCCAGCCGGTGTTGACCAGCCAGACATTGACGGAGTGATTTTTCATCTTCTCGGCGAGGAGCTCGGCATACTTGGAAGGATGCATCACCAGAAACGGTGCACCGAAGCAGGCCGAGAAGGTCGCTTGCGGCTCGGTGACGCACATCTCGGTCCCGGCGACCTTTGCGGTGTAGCCGGAAATGAAATGATACATGGCCTGCGCTTCACTGAGCTTCGCCACTGGCGGGAGGACGCCGAAGGCATCGCAGGTGAGGAAGATGATATCCGTGGGATGACCGGCCACGCAGGGGACCTGGGCATTCTTGATAAACTCGATGGGGTAGGCTCCGCGTGTGTTTTGCGTGAGCGTGGTGTCGTGGAAATCGACGACGTAGTTGTCATCATGCACCACGTTCTCGAGGACCGCTCCGTAGTGGAGGGCGTTGAAGATATCGGGCTCTGTTTCCTCCGAGAGGTCGATGGCCTTGGCGTAGCAGCCGCCCTCGATGTTAAAGATTCCCTTTTCTGTCCAGACGTGTTCGTCATCGCCAATGAGCTTCCGCTTCGGGTCGGCGGAGAGGGTGGTCTTCCCCGTGCCGGACAGGCCGAAGAGGACGGCGGAGCGATTACTCTCCGGATCCGCAGTGGCGGAGCAGTGCATGGAGAGGTGGCCCTTCAGCGGCATGAGGTAGTGCATCAGGGTAAAGACGCCCTTCTTCATTTCTCCGGCGTATTCCGTGCCCAGGATGACCATCTCCTGGTCCTCGAAGCAGACATCGATGGAAGTCTTGGAGGTCATGCCCTCGGTCAGCCGGTTCGCGGGAAAGCGGCCTGCGTTGTAGATCGTGAAATCCGGCTTTCCGAAGTTTTGCAATTCCTCTTCCGTTGGCGTGATCAGCATGATCTGCATGAAGAGGGCGTGGTAGGGCCGGGTGCAGATGACGCGGACCTTGATCCTCTCCTCCGGATCCCAGCCAGCGAAGGCATCGATGACGTAAAGTTTTTTACAGGTATTAAGGTAGTCCTTGGCCCGCTCGCGATTGATTTCGAAGGTATGCTCGTCGATGGGGATGTTCACATCACCCCACCAGATGTGATCCTGGGAGGCGGGGTTTTTGGCGATGCGCTTGTCCTTTGGTGAGCGGCCGGTCTTTTCGCCAGAGTAGGCAATGAGGGCCCCGAGGTCAGAAAGGCTGGTGGTGGGCTCATGCCGGATGGCCTCCATGTAGAGCAGGGAGGTGGGAGGATTACGAATGATGATCTTACTTTCGATACCGAATTCCGACAGGTCCATCTGAGTCATGGGCTTAGTCGTAGCAGGCCCGGTGGCGGTGTAAATTCAGGTGATGGTTTTTTGTCATGTTAAAGGTGGAGTTTTTTTGGCAAGAGATGAACCGAGATGAGCGAGGATCTTGTAGAGAACGAGTTGCCGGAGATTGGCTTTCTTTCCAATCTGGACGATGATGACCGCCGCTTACTCGGCGATTACGGGACCTTCGTCCCGGTGCATGAGGGGCAGGAAATTATCAAAGAAGGAGACCCGCAGGGGCACCTCTATCTGGTGATTTCCGGAAAGCTGCGGGTCCAGACCAGTCAGCTTGGCAAGACTGTTGTGCTGGCCGAGGTCGGTTGCGGCGGGACTCTGGGTGAGGTGAATCTCTTTGATCCAGATCGCGCCAGTGCCTCGGTGGTGGCGATGGAATTCAGCCAAGTTTGGAAGATCGGGCGATACGACTTCGATGCCTACATGGAGACCTACCCGGTCCCCACCGCGAGGATTCTCGTGGGAATGATGGCTGCGGTTTCGAAACGTCTCCGTGCCATGAATCAGAAGTTATCGGCGGCGGAAGTGGATGCGGTGGAGCGCACAATTTGGTAGGGCCGCGACGCTCTCCAAATCATGAAGTGGATCTCATTGGCCGTCATCGTGATCCTGGCGGTCGTGATCTTCCTGCGGGATGACGAGGTCATTGAAAAAGACCGCCCGCTGCCAACTGCCGAGACCTCTGAGCGCGTAGTCAGCCGGAAAGTGCTGCGCGGGGTTGGTGCGGGATACGAGAAGTTGAGTGACGAGGATCTATGGGAGGGGATTCTCGACGCGTGGGAAAAGCGCGGGAGTGATTCACGGCGGATCGCAATGCTCCTACGTGAACTTGGTAAACGCCATGGGGTAGAGGCTCTAGCGATGCTGGATGAGCTGGGGGCTCGGGAAGGCGGCGACGACTGGGGCCAGGCGCGGGCAGCTGTTTTCGGAGGGTGGGGGACCATTGATCCCGCAGCGGCGGGGCGGGCCTTGTTGACAGATTTGGAGGTGACCGTTTTCCTCGATGGCAGGGTAATGCGCTACATCGGAACGCCGAAGAAATTCGCGGCCTACCAGCGGGTGGCGGTGGAGGTTTTTGAGAAGTGGGGGAGGGAAGATGAACTTGCGGCCGGGGCTGCATTGGAAGAACTGAAGATGCAGACCTATCCAGAGGTTCGTTTAGGGGCACTTGAGGGTCTGCATCGGGGGAATGGGCGGTTGATCGCTTTTGATCTGGCGAAGAGAGATCGGGAGGTGGGGTCGATTGTGAAATCAGATGTCGAATCTCCCGAAGCCAAGGTGGTGGAAAAAGAAGGCGGGGTAGAGGCAATCTTGAGAGAAATGAGAACTCCAGCTGACTGGCGGCAGATCTTCCAAGGCGAGAGTTCCAGAGAAAAAGATCTGAGTGGAAAAGAGCTCTTTAATATTAGCGCGGCCCTTCAGGATCAGGGGCCGATTTTCCTACAGAACTGGGCGGAAAGACAACCGGAAGAAGCCGCGAGACATTTAGGAGATGGAGAGAATTTCTCCCTAAAAGTTCGCTCGGAGATGGCTTTTCGAATCGCCCAACAACAGCCTGACTACTCCGCGCTGGTCGGTTCCTTTCCAGTTGATGAGCGCGTCGACGTAATGCGCAGTCTTCTTCGGCTCTCCTCGGAATATCATGCAGAACAAGTATGGCCGGTGGATGCTGGAAGCGGGGACACTTGGACCGTCCCGGTGACCGAGCGGAGGGAACAGCTGGAAATCGCGATTCGCCAAGGCGGGTTCGATGACACGGTGAGGGAGCAATTGCTCCTCGAATTACAGGACCGAGTTTCGAGGGATTAGCTCTCAACCACCGCGAACTTTAGCTCGGCACTCGAAACGACCTCGCCGTTGACTGAGCAGGTCGCGATGGCTTGGCCAATGCTGCGACGGAAGCTGATGATCTCCGCATCGATGAAGAGGGTATCACCTGGGACGACGGGCTTACGGAATTTCACTTTATCGGCGCTGAGGAAGTAACCGATCTTCCCCTGATTATCCGGCATGCGCATGATGAGGACCGAGGCTGTTTGGGCCATGGCCTCGAGCTGCAGGACACCGGGCATCACAGGATGACCGGGGAAATGCCCCTGGAAGAATTCCTCGTTCATGGTGAGGTTCTTGATAGCGGTGCACTTCATCTCTGAAGAGAAGCCGGTGACCCGATCAATCAGCAGGAAAGGATAACGGTGGGGGAGAATACGGAGGATGTCTTTGATATCGAGGACGGCCTCGGCCTCGGGGAGCTTGATGGGCGGGACCATCGCACGCATCGCGGCGTAATTCTTCTGGAGGGCTTTTGCGGCGAGAGTGTTCGGACCGTGGCCGGGTTTTACCGCGATGACGTGGCCATTGAACTTCCGCCCGGAGAGCATGAGGTCGCCGATGAGATCGAGCGCCTTGTGACGGGCAAATTCGTTGTCAAAGCGCATCGGCTCCTTTGACATGATTTCCTCCCCGCGAACCACCACGGCATTTTCGAGTGATCCTCCTTTGATGAGACCCTTGTCGAGGAGCGGCTTGATATCTTCGTAAAAGGTAAAGGTGCGGGCGGGGGCGATTTCCTTTTCGTAAATCTCTGGGGTGACGACAGAGGAGAAATACTGCACGAAGCGACCGTCTTTCCCGACGTTTGTGACAGAGACGCGGAATTCCTTGGAGGGGACAATTGTGATAAGTGAGCCATCGCCGGTCTCGAGGTGGATGGGTTCACGAATCTCCCAGGTTTTCCGGGGCACCGATTGCTCCTGAAGACCGGCTTTTTTAATGAGTTCCACATACGGCGCGGATGAGCCGTCACCGATCGGAGGCTCATTGGCATCCATCTCGACGAGGGCATTATCCACGCCCATCCCCACAAGAGCCGAGAGCACATGCTCCACCGTGTGCACTCTCACCGAGCCCTCCGCAAGAGTGGTCGCTCGCTCGACGGTCTGCACTTTGGAAACATCAGCGTCAATGAACGGCTTGTCCGGGAGATCGACGCGGCGAAACTTAAACCCATGACCTTCGGGGGCCGGCTTAATCGTCAGCGTGACTTTTTCACCAGTGTGCAATGACGTGCCTTCGAGGGTGGCCTCGGACGCGAGAGTGTTCTCCATGTGCGACATGCGGCGGGTTTTAAGTGGTGGGCGGAGATTTAAAAGGGATTTATGCAGAGTCCTCCAATGCCACCTTTTTCGATGGTCTGGATCGGATGAACGTCGATACTCCAGCCCATGGCGAAGCTCGAAACCTTGGTGGAATTTCTGGACGGGGAACTCAAAACCTCAGAAATCCCAGACTACCCCGGTGCTCACAATGGACTGCAGCTCCAGAGCCCCGGCCCGATCCAGAACGTGGCAAGTGCTGTCGATGCCAGCCTGCCGGTGATTGAGAAAGCGGTCGAGCAGGATGCGGATCTCCTGATCGTTCATCACGGCCTATTCTGGCAGGGCGTTCGAATGATGACCGGTGCCCAATATCAAAAATTCAAGCTGGCGATGGACCATGGCTTGGCGATCTACAGTTCCCATATCCCGCTCGATGTTCATCCCAAACTCGGGAACAATGTCCTCCTCTCCCGGGCTCTTGGCTTCAGTGACGGGACTCCATTCCTCGACTGGAAGGGGGTTCTCCTCGCGCGCAGATGTGACTTCGATGGGACCGTCGGAGAGCTGGCGGATCGCGCTGAGGAACTCCTCGGCAGCCCGGTGAACTTACGTGGAGATCGAGACAGCCCTGCGGGCGCCGTTGGTATCATCACCGGAGGGGCAGGCTCCGAGGTGGAAGCTGTGGCAGCTGCCGGTATCCAGACATTCGTGACCGGCGAGGGTCCTCACTGGAGTCACCCATTGGCTGAGGAATTGGGATTGAATGTCCTTTATGGTGGACACTATGCGACCGAGACCTTCGGAGTCCGAGCTTTAGGGGACTTATTAGCAGATCGTTTTAATCTCTCGCACATCATCTTAGATCATCCCACCGGTCTTTAAAGCACTGGGTTTGGGGCTGCTGGGTATGATGCTCCTTCTGTTCACTGTGACTCTCTCGAATGATAAGAATAACCGTAG
Organism: uncultured Verrucomicrobiales bacterium; assembly: GCA_937969125.1. Classification (GTDB taxonomy): domain Bacteria; phylum Verrucomicrobiota; class Verrucomicrobiia; order Verrucomicrobiales; family Akkermansiaceae; genus SW10. Next base: position 11,912 of record CALBVA010000291.1, read on the forward strand.
TAAAAAAAACCTTGCGGTATTTGACTCAGGAAGGTAACTCTTCAAACAGCGACGCGGGTATAGCTTAATGGTAAAGCTCCAGCCTTCC
>CALBVA010000292.1 GCA_937969125.1 uncultured Verrucomicrobiales bacterium
GCTGAAGACGGCGGAGGATGTCGCGATGATCCTACCCCTGCCGGTGGTCCCGGGTTCGGGGGAGAAGGCAGTGCAGTTTCTGAATCTTGAAAAATACGGGACCTTTTTTGATGATCTGGCGAAGGGTTTTTCGGTCGCCTACGGGGCCGGGAAGACACGCAGGCGCGATCAGGAAAGCCTTAAGTTGGCTGCTCTCGAGGTTCATTCGGTCGGTTCATTTGAGGCCTCTTTTGTGCCGACGACGAAGGATTTCAACCGTCTGGACGAGCGTTTTCGGCTGCCAAAGGGAACTTGGGAGAAATTGCCCCAATATGCCAATTACGGCTTCGCAGTTTTCAAGCTTAAGAAAGGCCACAAAAAATTGCACCCGATGGCTTTCACCTTCCCTTCGGCACTAGCAGAGAAGGGTCAGATTTTCTTCCCAACCGTTCATATTCACGATGGCGAGGTGCACAAGAAGGAGGAGTTCGATCACCGGCTCTACGCACAGACTTGGCCGAAGGCGGGGCTGAGCAGCCGGAAGAGTTGGGAGGAATCGCCCGGGCTGGCATCCGGCTTTACCAAGCCGGAAAAATCGAAAGGCCTGCTCTGGGGCGGAGGCCATGTCTATCGTATGAAGATTAAGGGACGCCGGAAGAACGAGGACATCATTGGGCAGGCCATTAAGGTCGGGTAGTGTGAGACCTCGATCGATGAATCGCTTGCATGCAAGCAGTTTTTTTTAATTACAGGTCTGTCCCTTAATTGAGGGCAAATCCGAGCTGGGTGATGTCGTGGTTATTGGGCTGCCTGGATTAATCGTCCACCACGGTTAGCGAGGAGTAGAGTTTGCCGGTTCCCTCCATTTTGGTGGAGAAATCTTGTTCCACGATATCGCCTTCGGAGAGCTTGATAATAGCGGCGGCGCGTTTTTTGAGGACGCCATCATCTGAGCTGAGATAAATGAGTTTCCCGTCCCGCTTCCGGCGAACCTCGATGACGTAGTTCAGGGCATGGAAGCCGTAGGACTTGGAGTAATAGTTCCGAAGTCCATCGAGGTTAAAGGTTTCGCTGCCATCTGCCGCCACCTTGACGGTTTTGGTTTGGATCTTGAGGATTTTGAACAGTTTCTTGTTCCAGTCGGCGCGGCCTACGAGGACAGCTGTAATCTCGCTGTCTTCGAGATCCTTGTCCCGGCTGTCGTTCTCGATTTTCAAGCTCAGCTTGAAGCTCTGTACCTTTTCCCAAGCCGTATTATCTGACTTCTTTAAACCGCGAGCGAGTTTGGGGTCGATCTTGATTTTCGGGAGAGCATTCTTCAGCCAAGTGTCGATGAGTTCCTGATTCTCATCGATGAGCTTTTCGCGTGCAAGCTTGGCGATTTTCCCGTTGGCGAGCCGGAGGGAAACGGTTTTTTCGGTGGCGGAGACGATTTCCGCTTCGATAGAGCGGTTTTTCTTATCGGTGAAGGTCTCGGCGTGGGCCTCGAGGACAAGAGCGAGGAGAGTGGAAACGAGGAGCTTGTTCATTCTGGAGGTGACTGAGGCTACCGGCAGCGGATCGCTTGGCAATGACAGCCTCGGATTAAGTCGTCGGGTATGAGCCGAAGGCCACGGGCGCCTGGTTCCTAATTAATAGAGGTTTGTCCTTTTATCAGAAGATTGCTTGCGGGAAGATTTTGGGTAGATTTGGAGGATGTCGATGACAGCTGATGATGCCCGATCTGCTTTGTTGGGGTGTGGGCCAGTGAGTGAAGAGACTCCGTTTGGGCCGGATGTTTTGGTTTATAAGGTGCGGAGCAAGATGTTCGCGACGCTGGGATTTGAGGATGAGATTGGGCGGATGAATTTGAAGTGCGATCCGGATCGGGCGATTGAGTTGCGAGATGAGTACCCGGCAATCCTTCCTGGTTACCATATGAGCAAGAAGCATTGGAATACGGTGGTGTTAGATGGATCAGTGTCGTCCTCGCTGATTCGGGAGATGATTGAGAATTCCTATCGTTTGGTGGTGGCGGGACTGCCGGCGAAAGTTCGGGCGGAGTTGTAAGGCTCCATGAAACAAAAAACCGCCGTCCCGAAGGACTGCGGTTTTGAAAAGAAAAGGAGAGGGTGGTCTTAGTTGACCGCTTTCATCCGAAGGGCAGCGAGGACACTCAGGCCGACGATGACGAGAGTCATGATGATTCCCATAGTGGGAGCGCCGAGGGTGCTGGGGGGGACTTCGGCTTTGGGGCCAGATTTGTCCATGTCTTTCCTCGGGTCGATGAGATCGGCTACGGTGAGTTGGCCCTTGCCCATTTCGCCCCGGTGAGCCGCAACCATCTCAGGTGTGACGACGGACGCCTCGTTTCCGAAGGAGTTTCGAACGTAGGTTAAAACCGCTGCGATGTTTTTGTCAGGGCTTCCGCCAACAACGGGCCACATTCCCGCCGGAAATTCATAAGTTTTTCCATTTACCTCGATGGGTCCCTTAAGACCGCGGAATTGAATGCGGATGAGATTCTCAGCTGGCCCGGTTACCCATTCTGAAGGAGCAAGAGGAGGTCCGAGATTTTCAACGCCTCCTCCGGTAGCGCCATGGCACGTAAGACACTTTGCATATTCAGTTTTGCCGAGTGCCATCACGGCTTCATCGATTTGATTTTCTTCGCTCACTTTTTCGGTGGGTGTGGTGGATTGTTTAGGATCGGATGCGAGTCACTACTTATCCACTTCGTCCCTCTTGTCGTTGGGCGCAAGTGTCAATTCGGTGAACTCGTATGCGGGGGCCTTTTCACCGTTTTCCTTGGTGAGAGTCAAGAGCCACGCGATGACATCTCGGGTTTCGTGAGGAGTGAGAATGCCATCCATGGAGAGCATGCTGGAGATGGTCTGAGGTTCCTCAGCGAGGTCGCTACGCTTAATTC
>CALBVA010000293.1 GCA_937969125.1 uncultured Verrucomicrobiales bacterium
TCCGGACCAGAGAAGGGCGCGGAATTGTTCAGTATTCTGAGGGCGTTCGGTTTCGTGCGGGTGGAGGGCCTGATCGATCGCTCCGAGGAAACTGGGCGGGTATGCGTGGAATCTCGGATCGCCGACGAGCGGTTGATAGGGGTCATTTCGCTCACGCTCGGGAGCTTCAGGCGGCGAGGTGCCACGGAGCATTTTATGCATGACTCCGGCGAGAGAATAGATGTCCGTCCAGGGACCAAGGTTTCCTTTTTCGGAATACTGCTCGAAGGGCGCATAGCGCGGGGTGAGGACCGCGGTGAGATCACGAGTGCGGGAGCCGATGGCGTGCCGAGCCGAGCCGAAGTCAATCAGTACCGGCACTCCCTCCGGAGTCACACGGATGTTATCGGGCTTGATATCGCGGTGGAGAAAGCCGCTGCCGTGCATCACTTGAAGAGCTCCGAGCAGCGGATCAATCAGGGTGATGAGCTCTTGAAGAGAGGCTGGGACTTTCCCCTTAAGGTGGTCATTGAGATCCAATCCATCCACACAACCCATGACGATGTAGGCGGTGTCATGAGCCTCGATGTGCTCGTGGACGCGGACGAGATTTGGGTGCTCGAAGCGGGCGATGGTGCGGGCTTCATCGAGGAATCGCTCTCTCGCCCAGAGGAGGGAATCGCGGTCCGCCGCAGACTTCGCGACGACGCGCAGATCAGGAAGACGCAGTGCGAGATCAGCAGGAAGGAGCTCCTTAATCGCGACACGGCGGCTGAGAGCCACGTCGATGGCTAGGTAAGTAATGGCAAATCCCCCTGATCCCAGGACGCGCTCGATTTGGTATTTTCCCAAACGGTGACCCTTCGGAAGGGCGAGGTGGTGGTCTTCTGACATGATGATGGGATGGCTAGGTTTGCAAGGTGATCTGAAGGGTGACTTCGCCGACCCGCAGGGAATCGCCGGTTTTGAGAATGACTCCCGTCTTCGGTTCGAGACGCTTTCCGTTATGGAAGGTGCCATTGGAAGAGCCGGCATCGGAGACATATGGCTTGCCGTCGGAGACCTTCACCTTGGCATGGGAGCGCGAAACACTGGAGTGGTTGATTCGTCCATTTGCGGTGCTGCAACGCCCAAGAATAAATCCACCACGCGAGATTTCATTGGCGGCGATCCGACGTTGGAAGGAGACCGGGCTCTCGGAAGTCGAGGCGAGAGTGAGCTGCAGTCCCGCCACAGGAGGAGCGGCGGGAACCGGAGGAGAGAAGGATTCCGCCTGCGGAGCTGGAGTGATGGGCTGGGATGGCTGCGCAGGAAGTCCGGGGGGAATGACCGGCTGTATTGCGGGTAGTGCTGCTGGTGCGGCCATCATCGCCGGTGGTTCCGGATCCTTCCTTAGCCCGAAGAACAGAGCCAGAAGGGCGATCAAAACGCCAACCCCCACCGCGAGATACGCACCGTAGTCTTTGAGAAATTGCCCCATCCCCTCCTCTTCTTTTGCCTCAGGTTTTTCAACCACCGGGCTGATTCGTTTTGGATCCTCCGGTTCCTCGGTGCCCTCCGGGTCATTGACCACCTCCGGCACTCCTTCCTCATCTTTCTGGTGATAAATAATTCCCTGCTGATCCAACACCCCCTGCAACACGGTGTAGAGGGAGGACATGCGCATGACATTCCCCACCAGAACACCATCCTGGCTACGACCTTCTCCACGGATCATGGTATTCACGCCAATCAAGACCCCGTCCCTGGTAAACAAAGGTCCGCCGCTGTTCCCGCCGGTGATATTGGCATCGTGGGTGATGACCATGGCAGGCTGGTTCCGCGATCCCCAGGGACGCGGACGGATGGACTCAATGCTGCCCTTCCTCACCGTAGTATCGACGAAATTATTGTAAGCGGGATCTGCCGGAATATCGCGAAACTTGTTCTTCTGGAGAGCACTGTAGAAGCGCTTCTTCTCCGCTTCCTCGTCCGCCTGAGCCGGGAAGCCCACCGCGAAAACATCCGATCCCTTCTGCGGTTCCTCGTCAGTGAAAATCACCGGCTTCCCCAGCACACCCTTCACACGGAGGATCGCCAGATCGACTTCCGGATGGGTCGAGTGCACCTGGGCGAACCACACCTTGATCACCTCATCGTGCCGCTGGATCACATAGACCTCGTTCGCCTCGTCGATGACATGCTGGTTCGTGGCAATATATCCGGACTTATTGATCAGGAAGCCGGTCCCTGTGGACGCCTTGCCGCCTCCCAGCAGAGAGAGAATGCGGTAGGTACTCGTCGTCGCCTCGTCGGAATTAAATTCCCCCTGTCCTCGCGATGAGAGAGAACACAGCACTAATAAAAAACTGACCAACCAAGCCTTCATACCGCCTTCTTCTCATGACGGAATGCCGTCACCGTAGTATTATCCTGTTTCGGGCCTGCCTTCTCTTTCACCGCGCGTAGGAGGCTGCGCGTCAGCTCACCCACCGGGCCATCTCCGGACTGATTGCAGATGGAGGTAATTTCCCCCTTCTCCAAAGTCAGAATGCCATCGGAGGCAGCGAGCAAAATGTCCCCCTCCTCCAGCGGCCGCCCCATCCCCGGAGCATCGATGAGCTCGATCTCCTCTCCGGTCAGCGCAGACAGGAGCATACTCTTGGTCCGGTCCTTTCGGTAGGCCTCCTCGCTCAACTCTCCAAGGAGCACCCTCGTCTGCAGAATGGCCCGCATGGAGTGATCCTTATTCAGCCGGTAGAGCTCTCCATCGCGATACAGCATCAGCAGCGAATCACCCACACTCAGAAACCAGAACCGGTTTCCCGAGACCAGTGCCGCCACCAGAGTGCAACCGGACAACTCGCCCTCATC
>CALBVA010000294.1 GCA_937969125.1 uncultured Verrucomicrobiales bacterium
CGCACCTTCGATGCCAAGGGCATGACCGACCTCGCGATCAAGCAGCTCAGCGACGCCGAATCCGAACTCACCGCGATGGACAGCACCAAGAAGGAAATCCTCTACGAGCTGGGAGTCATTTACCACAAAGCCGACCGTAAGGACGAAGCGCTGAACTGCTTCAAGCAGATCTACGAGATCGACTACGGCTACCGCGACGTCGCGGCTCGCGTTGAAGGCTCCTACGAAGATTAATTCTTCCCGCTTCCCAATATCTCAAAACGGCGTCTGGCAACAGACGCCGTTTTTTGGAGATCGGACTTTAGGATTTCCTGAAGGTCAAGAGTTCGTTATCTTCGTGGTCTTGAGCACCCTGACTGACAGCGAAGCTGACCGCTTTATCGAGTTTATGACGACGGAAAAGAACTCGTCGCCCAAGACTCTCGAAAACTACACACTCGCCTTGCGCCTGTTGCGGGAGTGGCTCGGCGACAAGTTCACGAAGTGGCAGGATCTCACCGCCGATCACTTCCGTGCTTACCTTTTCCAACTTCAAAAAGACGAACTGGCGCGGAGCACGGTGAGGTTACGCTTCGCAGCCTACCGCTCCTTCTACAAATTCCTGGTTCACCGCTGTGGCTACCCAAAGAGCCCAGTGGCAGAAGTGGAGCTGCCCAAGGCCGACAAGCCACTGCCGGTGGTTTTGACCCTCCCCCAGATCGAGGAGCTGCTAGAGCTGCCGATGAAGTCTGAACTGGAGGGGCAGGCACCTTCCTGGATGCGTGAACGGGACGCCGCGATCCTGGAGCTTTTTTATTCCACCGGACTCCGCCTCGCCGAACTGGCCTCGCTGAATGTGCACGAAATCGACACCAGTAATGAGAGCGTGAAGGTCATGGGAAAAGGATCGAAGGAGCGATTAGTCCCGATCGGATCGATGGCAATGGCCGCCCTCCAAAAATACCGGAGCGCGGCCGAGGTTTACGAAGGTCCCCTCTTCCTCTCGAAACTCCGGAAGCGCCTTTCGACTCGCTCCATCAATACGGTCCTGAAGAAATACCTTCAGATGTCCTCCATCGCCTTCAATGTCACCCCGCATAAGCTGCGGCACTCATTCGCGACCCACCTCCTGGATCACGGCGCCGACCTCCGCTCCGTGCAAGCACTCCTCGGACACGCCTCGCTCTCCACCACTCAAATCTACACTCACGTCACAAAAGAGAGACTGCGCGACGCCTACGTGAACGCGCACCCGCGGGCGAAGTAGCCAAGAGTTGCGCTGGAAAGATTTTGCAAATGTGGACCTGATCGCAAGGCAAACAAATCAAGCACTCACTACTCCCGCTTCACCGTGCCTTGCAGGGTGACGTGGAAGTGGTATTGGCCGAGCATTTCACGGATCGAGAGGATATTGAGACGAGCGAGGAGGTAGATGTCTTCATGGTGACTCGGGAAGTCTTTGATAGGGACCCAGGCATCGCGGGCAGCGAGGTGGCGACGGATTTGCTCAAGCTTTTCGGCGACCGACTTTCTCGCTGGAATGAGGGCCTGCCATTCCTGGCGGATACGGCAGAGCCAGTCAGGCCCGGCGAGCATGAGGCCAATGAATCCCTCACCGGCGGCGGCGTATTCCTGGTTACTCATTCGTGAGAGACGCATCCCGGGGCGGCGGCTGGGTTTCTGGGCAATGCGTTCCCAATCGAGCGGGCCGGATTTTTTCAGCCGAAACCAACCACCCACGAAAAAAGCGGCTGCGAAGACGGAGGCTCCCAGAGCCATTGACCCGGAGAGTTCGCGGTGACTGATGACGAGGCTCCCCATCAGCCAGGCGAAGAGAAAAGCGATGAGGAAGACCGCAGCTGCTCCGGAAAACCACAGAATCATGCGCCCGAAACAGCGGAAGTTATGCCGCCGGATCAGTGCAGGAGTGATGATCTCATAAGGGCCGGAATTCATCTCTTACAGGACTCAACGGCGAGAGCGACCGCATTCTTAGCGCCTCCAGGGAGAAAGAATCTTAAGCACGGTATAGCGCAGTTTCACTTTTGGCACGGCGGGTGCGAAAACCTTCAGGGTCTTTCCGGTGGGAAGGAATTCCGCGACCTTGCTGCGGCCCCAAAGTTCACCATCGATCTCGATCGGCATGGTCTCATCACAGCTCACGGTGAGCCCGGCGGCTTGCAGGTATTCCACGCTGTCGCCGGGGGATTCGGGATCGATACCTCCCTTCGCGAGCCCGCGCAAGGTATCGCGGACGAATTGGAGACCAGACTCTTTGAAAACCACAACGTCGAGGAGCTGGTCCGCATTGTCCGCCTTCTTAAAGAGCGGGAATTGGCCACCATAGAGAGTGCCATTCCCAACAAGCACCGCGATACCTTCGACGGTGCGGCCGTCGGCGCAGGTCACTTTCATCATTGGCGGCTTCGCCCCGAGGACCTTCGTGGCGGAGAGAAGGTAGGCGAACGGCCCAAGGCGTTTCTTCCGCTCCCAGGTGGTCTCCTCAATCACCTGAGCATCGAAACCCACGCCGGCCATCTGCACAAAAGGAGCTCCGTTCATCTGGAAGAGATCGACCTCGTGACTATGTCCGCCATCAATGACTTCCATCGCATTTTCCAACCGATCATAGGGAATGCCGAGCTCACGAGCGAAGACATTCATGGTCCCGGTGGGAAAGATGCCCAGCGAGGTTTCCGAGCCGGCGAGTCCCTCCACAACGGCATTCAAGGTGCCATCACCACCGGCGGCGATGACGAGCGGTTCGCCCTCGGAAGCGAAACGCTGCGCTAACTCGATCGCCTCCTCCCGACTACGCGTGGCATAGATCGTGAAGCGGGTGGCATTCTCCATGATGAATTTCAAGGCGCGCTTCCCCTTCTCGCTCTTCGCCTTGGGATTCAAGATGAGCGGGTAGCGTGGCGGCAGGTCAGTCATCGGTCCGTCGATGGCAGAGGAAAGCCCATGCGGTCCAATTGGTCCAGAACCAAGGCTACCGGAAGGCCGACGATGTTATCGTAGTCGCCCTCGAACTTCTCGATGAGCATCTCGCCGTGATCCTGGATCGCGTAACCGCCGGCCTTATCGAGAACGGGGACTTTCTCGAGATATTCGGCAATGATCTCCTCGGAATAATCGCGAAACTTCACAAAGGAGGTGCACACAAATTCAGAGCGGCGGTCGCCATGAGAGAGGACCACCCCGCTCATGACTTCCTGCACGCGGCCGCGGAAGGTGCGGAGGTTTTCCGCTGCTTCCTCGAGATCAGCAGGCTTCCCGTAGACCTTCCCACCGAGCGCGACCACGGTGTCCGAGCCAATGACCATGGCGTCCGGATGAGTCAATGACACCGCCATGCATTTGAGGCGCGCATTGGCCAGACAGAGTTCACGCGGAGGCAGGGCATCGCCTTCCAATTCCTCCACGTCTGGCGAGAGGATCTGGAAGGATAAGCCGGCCTCGCGAAGAAGATCACGACGACGCGGTGAGCCGGAGGCCAGGATGAGTTCCCAATCGACGGAGCCTTCTTGTAAACCGATCATTCAAGAGCGAAGGAAGCGGAAGGAGCTGGCGTGGTCAATGCCTCGCGCGTCACTTCTTAAGGGCCTTGTTGATCTCAATAGCTTTTCCGTTTCTGCGGCGGTTCTTATCCCAATCGGTGGTGTTATCTTGAATCAGGCTCTCCTGTCTCAGGGCATTATTGTAACCGTAATCGACCTTGCCTTTTTTCTGTATGAGTTGCTGCGGGATGGCATTCCGATTGTTCGCGACCATACCCAGACTCTGCTCGCCACGGAAGAAGGCGTAGCGGCCTTTCTCATCGCGTGCGATCACGGTGGCCTTTCCATTCAAGCCGTCCCCTTTCCACACGCCGCGCAAATCGGTTTCACCGGATTGGAATTTCTCGTCGCTCGTGCCGATAGCTTTCACGTGGACTGAGTCCAGAAAATCACCACTGACACGGTCGGTGAGATTGACCCGTATCGATCCGGCGGCGGAATCCTCCTGCACTTCCATCTTCAGTGGGGTCACTAGGACAAGGCCGGAGGTGTAGAGGTAGTCGCCCCGACAGATGATGAGGTAGGCCCCGTCGTCTTTCATCGGCAGACTGACCGTGGTCTCCTGATCGCTGGCAGCCTCTGTTGCAGCGAGATCCACCTTTACCTCATGCTTCGGCGAAATACCGGCGAGATTGACTTGAGAGACCTTGCTGAGATTTTTCTCACGGAGATAAAGACGCATGAGATCTACGCGATAGATTTGTAAATCCGCCTTGGTGATGTTGCGATGTTTGAGGGTCAATTTCACCTCTTCTCCGGAGCGGATCACCTTCACCTCATCAAGTTCGATCTTCTTTCGCTCGAACCAAGCGATGGCGTCTCCGGCATCGGGATATTCATTCTTCACCCGCTCATACCACTTCATTGCTTCGCTTGGTTTCCCACGAGCGTGGAGGATCTGCGCGCAAATGTAGGCGGCGAGATCTCGGTCTTTTCCAGAGCCATCGGCCACACTCTTCGCTGCGGCGAAGGCAGTGTCATAGTCGCGAAGCCAGAAGGCCGCGAGGGCCTCCATGTAGCGGAAGCTATCGGAAAAGTCGCTCTTCGGGAAAGCCTTCTGGCTAGCCCGAGTGCTGGCGAGCATCTCCTTAAATTGCTTGGTGATGAAGAGGGCATTTGCGCTTGAAAAAGCGGCATCATCCGTCAGTGGATGTTCGGGATGGTGCAGACGGAAAAGATGCAGGACCTGAATCGCCCGATGGTAAATATCTTCTGGGTCAAGGTCCTCTCTGGAACCTTTCGCTGGGCTTAACTTCCCGGCCTCGGGAGCCTTCGAGAGAAGCTGCTGGGAGAGGGCAAAGAGAGCGTTGGAAATCTGCCCTTCATCCGGAAACTGCTTCCATAGGTCCAATTGATAAGCCACGGAATCAAGGAAGCGGCCTTGGTCCTCGAGCGCCGCGCCGATGAAGGAATCGGTCCCAAATCCAGCCTCGATAGTGGCGAGGAAGACATCCATCCCACGCTCGAATTCACCCAGCTCCCGATAAGCCACCGCGACTTTCAGGATCGTCGCGAAGGGAATCTCCGAATCGGGCGCGAGCTCATTGAGGATCTCAAAGGAATCAGCGACGAGGCGGGCGGAGGGCTTCTCTTTTGCGAGTTCGATCCAGAGAGTCATGTTTGCGATCTCAGCACTTTGATAGGCGGGATCGGCCTTCCGAATCGCAGCGAGCTGGGCCTCTGCAGCTGCATGATCGTCATTGGAAAAGTGGAGTTTCGCGAGTTCCAGGCGTTCCTTGAAATTAAATCGGTATGGCTCAGAGGATTCTTGCCCGCGTTTTAGAACGATGAGCTGCTCCTCGGAGCCAAAGATCACCTGCTCTGGCGCTGTCGGATCAACCAGAGTGGTCGGCGCGACCCTCCATTTTCCGGAACGTTTTGCGACAATCTCATAACTGAAGGACTTCCTGCTCATGGTGCCGACATGAGTGATAACGAGGTGCTCATCCTGGATTGAGGCCCCGCTGTGTCTCCCCTGTAGCGAACCACGGACATACTCAAAGCCCGCTGGAATTTTTTCCCAGATCAGGAGATCTCCCCCGTTTCGCTGAACCCCGGTAACACGGAGATTCACGCGAATCCGCTGGCCGAGTTTCACCGTTTTCACGGGTGAGGTGCTCTCGGCCTTCAGCGGCAGCCCGCGATAAAGAAGGCCGTGATGGAGGAAGTTCCGCTCGTGGACCACATGTCTTACACCATCTTTCTTTGTAGGATACTTTGGCAAGGTTCCGAAGAGGCTTCCTCCCACACGAAGGCTCCCCCGCCCTTCCATGGTGACCTTGATCTCGTTCTTTCCGGTCTTCACCGACTTCGATGGGATGGCGATGTCCGTGAATGAGGAAAGCTTCGTGCTGTCCATCCGGGCCACGACGGTGCCATTCACACTGACGGTGGCCTTGAAATCCTCATCGCGAATCTCGCGCTTACGGAAGAGATCAGACAAGCCGACCAGCGCCACGCCTCGTCCGAGATCACTGGAAAAACCGAGGGCTCCGCAGCGGTCCCAGAGCTGCGCTTCGAGGGCCGAAACCGATTGATGGTTGGGATCAATCGCTGCCTGAACCTGCAGAGCCCGCCCCAGGGTGATGGAGTTATTGGCCGGAACAGCACCGAGCTGCCCGATGAGCTGCCTTGCGAGCTCCCGGCGACCTTGTTTTAGGAAGCTCGCCGCGAGATGAGCACGACCGAAGGCATTGAGTTCGGTGCGTGCGCGGAAGAGTCGGTTACATGCCGAGAAATCGGCCGAATCGGAGCAGGAAAGAGCGTATTGAATCAAAGCGCGATCATTTGGCCCAGCCACCTTGATGGACTCATTGAGGTAGCTAACGGTCTTCTTCAGCACAGCATCATCGATCGCGATCCCGACGTTACTTGAGGCCACCAAAGCCTCGTAGGCGATGGCGGTCGCTACCAGATCTGCCTTCGCCCGGCCCACCACCTGGGTCCAGCCGCCACGGTCATTCTGACTCGCGGTCAGGGCAGCCACCCCGGATTCCAGGCGGGCGCGAAGTTCGCGCAGAAGGACCTCATCCATGCCACGCTCCGAGCCGTAGGCATGCAGGAAGGCATTCGCGAGGAGTTGCCCGATGATGTGCTTATCGGTCCGTGGACCTTCTGCGATGAAGGATGAGGTTTCATTGGAAGCGAGTTCCAGAAGGATCGCATTCAGGGTCGGCTGGACACGCAATCTCATCGCTGGATTCGTGGCTCCGTCCGGCAAGGTGAGCGTGAAAGACTTGCCTCCGACGGGGGCAAGAATCCCACCCTGGTCCATCACTGGAGCTCCCCAGGGCTGGACCGGGACGGTGATGTTTTCGCTCGCCGAGAGATTTCCAAGAGTCACCGCCGCGGTGAGTTCGAATTTGGCCTTTGCGGTGAGTTGGGGAGTCGACAACTCAACCGTCCCCTGCCCCTTCGCAAAGTTCAGCTCATGACTGCTCACAACCGGCTCACCGTTTTCTGCGGTCCGGGTGAGCTTAAGGGCCCCATTCGCAGCTTCGGTCGTTTTGTCCCGCGAGATGACGAAGATCGGCTGCAGCACATCGCCCTCTAAGACCTTACCAGGAAGGAGCGACTTTACGGTG
>CALBVA010000295.1 GCA_937969125.1 uncultured Verrucomicrobiales bacterium
ACTTGGGATTGGTCGCGGTCTGGATGTGGCGTCGAATGGTCGTCTCCTGCCAACGACACCGGTTGATGACTACTATGCAGACGTCGCACTCTGGATGGGAGTTCCAACGAGCGAAATCTTTGACGTTCTGCCTAATCTGAGAAACTTCCACGGCGCGAGCTTGAATGGTCCTCCAATTGGTCTCTTCTCATAAAAGATGAACATGAATCGCAAGATCTTTGCCCTCGTCCTTTTGGTCGGGGGCATCTTGTTTTGGGTTTTCTGGAAATCTCCTACCTCAACAGATCACTCAGCGGGTGATCGAGATGGAAGTGGTTCGGGCCAGTCCTCTAAAGCCGGAGGAGGCGACGAAGTTACGGGAGCTGAGGGAGCTTCAGAATCTGCCACCCCTGAGCCTCCTCGGTTCGCCGCGGGTGCGATCGATGAATTTCACAAACACTATGGCGATCCGAGTCGGCGGCCAGTTGATGACTTAGATTTGTTGTATAGTCTCTTCTATCTTTACGTCAGCAATTTCAAAAACCCAGATGATATTCCGACGGAAGGAAACCAGGCGATTTATCGTGCCCTAAGCGGCCAGAACCCTGATAATATCGTTTTTATTCGCAAGGATTTTTCCTTCGTGAATGATGAGGGCGAGATTTTGGACCGGTGGGGAAAACCGCTTTACTTTCATTTTTATCATCCCAAAAGCCCCGGCATCATCTCTGGAGGCGAAGATGGTCAGTTGTGGACTGAAGATGACGTGAAATTCGGACAGTGAATCGATGAGATTTACTTGCGCTTTTGTGCTATTGACTACTCGTGAAACGACGATCATTTATTAATGATTTATAATTTTCACGGGAAATTATTAGAAAAGTAGTTGAGGCCTGAGGTTGGGTCCTTGGTTTGACGGAGGTTCTTTATGCTGAGCGGGCTTTCGTTCTTCCTCCGGGGGGCGGTTCCATTTTAACTGAGCGGGATGAAAAAAATTCTTTTACTCGCGTTGGTCAGTCTTTCGACGGTTGGAGCCTTGGCTCAGGAAAAGTGGCTTGATTTTAAGGGCGGGGAAGGTCCGGGGAAGGGGAAGCGAATTGTCCTGATTTCAGGTGATGAGGAATACCGCTCGGAGGAATCGATGCCAATGCTGGCGAAGATCCTCTCCCACCGGCATGGCTTTGATACAACGGTCCTTTTTTCGTGGAGCGAGGACGGGGCTTACATCGATCCGAATAATAAAAAGGGCATCATTGGCTGGGAGCATATGGACAAGGCGGATCTGGTCATCGTGGGAACGCGCCTTCGCGTACTCACGCCGGAGACGGTGAAGCACATGACGGCGTATCTGAACGCGGGAAAGCCGCTCATCGGCTTCCGCACCGCGACTCACGGATTTAAGGGTAATGAGACCTTCGGCGGAACAATTACCGGCAAGGCCTGGGGACTGAAGGTTCTGGGAGAAACTTGGGTGAATCATCACGGAAAGCACAAGGTGCAGGGCGCCCGCTCGGTCGCCGAAGTATCAAACAAGGATCACCCCATCCTGAATTCGGTGAGCGAAATCTTCGGACCGAGTGATGTTTATGGAGTGAAACATTTGAATACCAAGAATGATACCGTTCTCCTTCGTGGAGCCGTGACTGAGTCGCTGGATCCAAAGTCGAAGAATGTCGATGGCCCGAAGAATGACCCTATGATGGCACTAGCCTGGCTGCACAACTACCAGTCACCGGACGGCAAGAAAACCGGGACCTCTTTTTGCACTACGATGGGAGCTTCGGTGGACTTTCTCGATGAGGACCTCCGTCGGCTCATCGTCAATGCCTCGTATCATCTCATCGGTCTTGAGGTTCTGGATCAGGCGGATGTCGATTTCGTCGATCCCTTTTACCCGAGTTTTTACGGATTTTGGAAGGGCGCGAACGCGAAGATTTGGAAGGAGCGGAAGCTCGTCGCGGCTGACTTCGGGATGGGGAAAACTCCGATCGCACCGGAGCCCAAAGGCACTCCAAAGTGGCCCTTTATCCCGGCTCCTCCTGCTAAAAAATAATGGATTGGCGCACATATCTCAGTCGCTGGGAATCCCTCGCGGGGGAGAGGGGGTTTTCCACGGAAACCCTCTTGGAGGTCGACGACCATCCGGTCTTTGCTTCGACGAAGGGCGATTCCTCGAAGCCGGCGATCTACCTCTCCAGTGGCGTCCATGGTGATGAGCCCTCCGGCCCGCAAGCCCTCCTGCAATTGCTGGAAGCGGGTGACTTTGATGACCGGTATCAATGGCTCATTTGTCCCTGTCTCAATCCCATCGGCCTCGCCGCCGGGACCCGTGAGAACGGAAAGGGGATCGATCTGAACCGTGACTATCACCAATGCCAATCAGCGGAAGTGTGCGCGCATATTGAATGGCTCAAGCAGCAGCCGGTGCCGCACCTTTTTCTTTCACTTCACGAGGACTGGGAGAGTAGCGGCTTTTATTTCTATGAGATCAATCAAGGCTCACCCGGCCCGACGCATCGGGAAATCCTCGCCGCTGCGTCTTCGGAATTTCCGCCGGAGCCGGAGCTGGTGATCGATGATCACGAGGTCACGGAACCGGGGTGGATTTTTCACCCCGAACATCCGGACATCCCGGAAGGCTGGCCGGAGGCGATCTACCTCGCGAAGATGGGCTGCCCGCTTTCACTGACTTTCGAGACGCCCAGCAAGCAGCTCCTTGAGAAAAGAATCGCCTGTCACCAGGCGGTGGTTCGGGAGGCGATCCATCGACTCGATCAATCAAAGGTTCCACCGAATCAATGACTTCCTAATCGCTTTTTCCGACATGCTCCCTCCCATGTTTGTTCTCGTCCAACGCAGTTTCTCCCTCTTCGGCACCGCGCATTGTCTCGCCATGGCCATCACTGCGATACTCGCGCTGGTGGTGACCTGCTATGCTCGCTCGAGGCCTCCGGGGGCATTATTGACCAGGCTGCGCTACAGCATCGCAGCCCTTCTCCTGATTGCGGTGGCATTGGATCCTGTGCTCACCTTGCGACGTTATGGAATGGATGCGCAGGAATGGATGCGCAGGGATGGGGGTTGGTGGTTGAGAATTCGCTTCCGCTCTATCTCTGCGATGTCGTCTCGATCTTTCTCGCCTTCGCTTTGATCACGAAGAATCAGCGCCTTGCCGAGATCGGCTACCTCTGGGGGCTTGCCGGGACGGTTCAGGGTCTGGTGACGCCCACGCTGTGGTTTGATTGGACCCATATCGAGTTTCACGTCTTCTTCCTGCAGCACGGCGGCGTGCCTGTGGCGGCGGTCTTCATCGTCTGGGGTCTCCGCATCATCCCGGAGAAGGGAGCCTTTAAACGCTCCGTCATCTGGAGTCTCGGATATATGGCGGTGATTATGTCACTGAACTGGATGATCGGGCAAAATTACGGCTTCCTGAACCGGCTTCCGGAAGTTGAGACCCTCTTCGACCACATGGGGCCGTGGCCCTATTATCTCATCACTCTGCAGGTCATCGCCTATACTCTTTATGCCATTCTTCTGGCGATCACTCCGCGGAATCCTGTGTCCGGTCAGGGCGATCAGTTAGAGAATTGTTGAATGAAACCGACTTTGGTTCGTCAACAGTCACATGGCATCTCCCACTCAATCCCAGCGCGCGCTGAAGCTCACCACGGCTCTCGGAGATGAGGTTCTCTTGATCGAAAAAATCTTCGGTGAAGAGGCTCTCGGTCAGCCCTTTCAATACACCGTCACCGCAGTCTCGGAGGGCGATGATTTTTCCTTCGATGACCTCCTCGGTACGGTGGCGATGGTGGAATTGGACCAGAAGCAGAGTGCCGGAACTCCGAGATTCTTCCATGGGGTGGTTTCGCAGATTTCCCACGCCGGATACAGCCCGGCGGGCCATTCCCGCTATGAATTACTCCTCGTCCCCTGGCTGGATCTCGCCCGCCGCTCATCGGGGTGCAAGATCTTCCAGCAGATGACGGTTCCGGAGATCCTGGAGGATGTCTTTGGTAAATACAGCGGAACCTACGAGCTGAAGCTCAGCGAATCCTATCCCACCCGCGACTACTGTGTGCAGTATCGCGAGAGCGATTTTAACTTCGTGCAGCGCCTCATGGAGCATGAGGGTATTTATTATTACTGGGAGCATACTCAGGGCGGCTACCAGATGATCCTTTGTGATTCAATGAGCACCCATGAGTCGGTTTCCGGATATGAGGAGGTCATTTACCGCGCACATGATTCCGGCGTGCAGGAGGAGAATGTCCTCACGAGCTGGTCGGTGCGCCATCTCGTGACGCCCGGAGTCTATGTGATGAACTCGTATAACTTCGAGTCGCCCGCACCCTCGCCAAATACCAAGCTGCTGAGTAAGGATGACAAACCGCACTCGCATGCCCAAGGCGACTGGGAGGTCTATGACAATCCCGTCGATTATGGTGAGTTGAGCGATGGCGAACGCCTCGCTCGCATCCGTCGTGAGGAAGCCCAGGTCGATACGAAGTCAGTGGTCGTCCAGACCAATGCTCGCGGTCTTTTTCCCGGCTCAGTCTTCACTCCGCTGGAGGTTCCGCGTGAAGATCAATCTGGTAAAAAATACCTCATCACTGCGCATAGCTTTTCTGCGGAAGCGGGGCTTTATGGCGTCGGTTCCGGCAGTGCGGGTGATACCTATCAAGTCACCCTCAGCGCGATCCCGGTGGAGGGCTGCATTTACCGCTCTCGCCGGATTGCGATCAAGCCCACTGTCCAGGGGGTGCAGACCGCCTTGGTCAGCGGACCGGCAGGTGAGGAAATTTTCGTCGATGAATATGGCCGCGTGAAGGTGCAGTTCCACTGGGACCGTGAAGGCAGCTATGACGATGGCACCTCGTGCTGGATTCGCGTCTCCCAGGTCTGGGCTGGAGGCGGTTGGGGAGGCATGGCCATTCCACGTATTGGGCAGGAAGTGATCGTGGACTTTATCGAAGGAAACCCTGATTCACCGATCATTACCGGTCGTGTTTATAATGGAGAATCGACGGTGCCCTACAGCCTCCCCGCTGACATGACTAAGACCACCATCAAGTCGAACTCCTCGAAGGGTGGCGGTGGTTCCAATGAGCTCCGCTTTGAGGATAAGAAGGGGAGTGAAGAGGTCTACATCCACGCTGAAAAAGATCAGAACAACATCGTTAAGAACAACGAAACCACCCAGGTGGGGAATGATCGGACCGAAAACATCGGCAATGATGAGACGATCACTATTGGCAATGACCGCACCGAGACTGTAGGCAACAATGAGAACGTCAGCATCGGGAATAACCAGGTGCTCACCGTAGGCAACTCGCGCACGAAGCAGGTCGGGGTCGGTGGAGAACACGTCGTGATCGCCGGGCATAAGGAAGAGGCCATTGCCCTCGGGTCCGTCCAGGCCATCGGGATTAATTCCAGTCAGACCATCGGAATGGATTCCTCCATCTCGGTCGGGAAGAATTGTGAGATCACCGTGGGCAAGGATGAGACGATCGATGTTGGAAAGAATTTCACCATCAATGCCGGTGACTCAATCACTCTGAAGACCGGGAAGGCCAGCATCGTGATGAAGAAGAACGGAGACATCACTATCAAGGGCAAGAATCTCAACATCAAGACCACGGCCAAAATGACAGCGAAGGCTTCCGGCAACATTATCCTCAAGGGCAAAAAAATCCTCGAGAACTAACCACTCCGATCCATGGAAAAAACTTTAGACACTCAGAACCCCGAACCTGACTCCGCCACCAGTCCCCCGATGGTGGCACCCTCTCCGATGACCACCGCATCCCCCCGAATCGATGGTGTGGTCATCGGGAGGGTTGTGGGGCACAGCGCCGATGGGAGCACTCTTGTGGGATACGGCAAGCGCATGGATGAAGGGCAGATTGCCCGGAATCTTAGTGCTAATGCCGCCGTCGAAGGACAGTGGGTCGCCCTCATGTTCGAAGGCGGCGATCCGGAAAAACCCCTCATCATGGGGCCGGTGGTCGAGCCGCCGGCAGATCACGAACCGCAAAGTGAAGGAGCCGTCGATCCGGAAACTCTCGTCCTGAAGGCGAAGAAGAAGGTCGTCCTGAAGTGTGGCAAGGCGAGCCTTACCCTCACCAAATCTGGCAAGGTCATCCTGCGTGGAGCCTATATCAGCAGTCGGTCCAGCGGGACGAATCGCCTCCGCGGCGCGTCTGTGCAGATTAACTAATCCACCCATTACCCCAGCCTTCCGTGGAGATTCACAATGCCACCCGCTTTCGCACTACGATCTCGCTGCGCCGGGATCCTGATGGGCGGGAGCATGCCGTAGCCATCATCAAGGGCACCTTTGATCTGCCTGCGGATGGTGAAAACGTCCTTCCGGCAGCCAAGCAGGTGGCGTTCGTGGAGGCGGACGAATTCACCGGTGATCCGGGATTCTCCGCGACAAAGTACGAAAGCGACTACGCGCCCTTTAAGCCGAAGTGCGATGTCCTTCTCAATGGTTCCGCATATGGCAACGGAGCTGACCGCGTCACCGTGGGGCTGCGGATCGGGCCGATGAAGAAGGTCTTCGATGTTATCGGCCACCGCACCTGGCAAAAAGGGGTGCCGAGTTTTTCGCCGAGTCTGCCGCGCTGTTTTAAGGCGCAGGAAATTAGCTACGACCATGCTTATGGCGGGGTGGATACCGATCCGGATGACCCCGAAAAGATGGACGCCCATCTTCCCAATCCGGTTGGCTCCGGCTTCTATCGTTTTACGAAAGGAGAGGCTCTCATTGACCAGCCGCTGCCTTCTCAGGTTCCGGTCGGTGGCGATATCACCGCAACCCACGGGAAGTTTCCTTCGCTCTCCTTCGGAGCGATTGGGAGAAATTTCGCAGAGCGCATCCCGCTCGCTGGAACTTATGGCGATGACTGGATGGAAAACCGCGCCCCGGATCTCCCGGATGATTTTGATCCCGCCTATCATCAGTCCGCGCCTGCCGATCAGCAGATCGATTACCCGAAGGGTGGAGAAGTGGTGGAGCTGATGAATCTCACCCCTGAAGGGCGGCTGCGCTTCGAACTGCCGAAGATCAAGCTGCCGGTGGAATTCACCAACATTAAAGATGAGCGCACGCTGCGAGAGGCCGTTCTGGATACCATCCTCATCGAGCCGGATGAAGGTCGCCTCATCCTGACCTGGCGCACTTCCGCTCCGCTGAAACGCAGCATGCTGGAGCTGCGCCAACTTGTCATCGGCACCATGCCGCGTGGCTTTTACCGCGCCCGCGAAGGTGGTAAGGCCTACTACCCATCGCTCTCGAAGCTCGTCCGCTCCGGACGTGAAGAATAGCTGAATCAATGAGTGCCATTCCCATTCTTCAGACCGGTCTCTGCGTCGCCGTGGGCCATCACCGCGAGGCTGCTTGTGCCGCGATGCGGACGGGAATCACCGGATTCACTACGAGCCGTTTCATGTATGATGGCGAGTGGATTGAGTTCGCCGAGGTCCCCATGGAGCGCGAACTGAGAGGGCGTGAGAAGCTTCTCGAAATGTCCGCCCTCGCGGTGGAGGACGCCTTGTCAGAAATTCGTCCTGAGGAATGGGGTGGCATCCGCGTCATCCTGAACATTGCCGAGGAAGGGCGGCCTGGTCGACCGATCCGTCTGGATGTGAACTTCCTAGCCGATCTCAATGAGCACCTCAAAGAACCGCTCGGCTCGCCGATCGATGTCATCCCCGGTGGTCGCGCAGGAGGGCTCCGAGCTCTCGAAAGAGCCGGCGAGGAATTGGCCGGTGGCAGTAAACGCGTGCTAATCCTTTCGGTCGATAGCTACCTCAATGCCGCCACTCTGAATCACTTCTATGACCAAACGCGACTTCTCACTGAGGAAAACTCGGACGGCTTCATCCCGGGCGAAGGTGCGGGTGCGATCCTAGTGGGGCAGGGTGGAGACCTCGTCTGTGACGGGCTCGGTTTCGGCCGGGAAAAGTGGCGTCATGAAGGTGAGGAGCCGATGCAGGCCGAGGGCTTGATCGAAGCCCTTCGTGCAGCCCTTGGCGGGCGCGATTGCTCGCAGATTCACTTCCGAATTTGTGATCACGCGGGCGAACAAATTTATTTCAAGGAAGGCTCCCTCGCCATGACTCGCGTAGTGCGCCCGGTGCGGGAGGAATTCGATGTCTGGCATCCCGCTGATTGCATTGGTGAGGTCGGCGCGGTGATCGTAGCGGCCATGCTCTCCACCATCCTGATGGCGGGCCGGAAGGGCTACCTCCCGGGGCCGGGTATCCTGCTTCATGCGGGCAATGACACCGGCGAGCGAGCCGCGTGCACCTTGAGGTGGGAGAAATCATAAGCAGAAAGGAAACAGGAAAATGGCTAACGATGTATTCGCAAACGGACGTGAGATCAGCTGCAAGGCAGCGGATGGGAAGGCCATCGCCTGCTTCCCCGATGTCTGTTTCACTCCGCCAATGTGCCCAGCTACCCCGCCGGGCGTGCCCATTCCGTATCCCAATACAGGGCTCGCGAAAGACACCGCGAAGGGCAGCAAGAAGGTGAAAATCTCGCGGAAGCCGGTGATGTTGAAAAACAAATCCCACTTCAAAAAGAGCTACGGGGACGAAGCGGGCTGTGCCACGAAGAAGGGTGTCATTACCTCCACCAATCGCGGGAAGGTGTATTTCACGAGTTGGTCGATGAACGTCAAGGTGGAGGGAAAGAATGTCGTGCGGCACTTCGATATGACCACTCACAACCACCGCAGCATGCCGGGAAATACCATTCCCTGGCTCTACGTCGATACGATGAGTGTGGACAAGATCCCAGGCGATGATTGTAAAAATCAAGCGAACAACTTTAACGACAAGTGCAAGAAGCACGTTAAAAAGAAGAAGGATGATTCGATGAACCTCAAAGGCACCAATGATGCAATGTGTGCTGATGATGATTGCAAGGCTGCCCGAAAGTGCGTCCTCACTCCCTATAACATGGATTGCTGTGACGGGAAGACACCGCACCACGTGGTCCCGAAGTCCCAGTTCACCAAGTCCGGTGGAAGAACGAAAATCGTTTCCACCTACAAAAAACGTGAGGCTCCCTGCATCTGCCTTGATGGTCACAGCCATTCGGTCGGTAAGCATGGTGACGTCCACACCGAGACTAATGCTCTCACTGCGGCCCATCCATCGGTGAAGTCTTCAGTCACTGGAAAGACGATTGATAAAGATGCCCGTTGGACTGCCGGAGAGTCCTATGCCGTCGGAGCCGAAGCGGTGGAAAAGGAAACCGGCTGCAAGAAGGAGTGCACCGAGGATCAGCTACGAAAGGGGCATGCCAAGATGGGTATCAATGATTCGACCCAGATCCGCCCGACCTCTGCCGGGACCATGCCGGATCCGCCCGCGGGCACCTCGTCCGGTCTATAAGTGTGTGGCTCAATCATTCCCAAAATATCGTGAAGAAAATTAAGAGAAAAGAACTGGAGAATCTCGTCATCCGCTCCGCCGAAGTCCGAGCGAAGGATGTGGGCTACCTCATCTGTGCCGATCCTGAACGTGAGGAAAATGACGAGCCTCACGCCCTGACCTTCACGCTGCGGGATGGTCAGCTTTCCCCGGGGGATCGGAACTATAATGCCCACAGCCAGTGCATCGTTTCCGATCCTGAGATCGCGCTCGTCGATGTTTCTGCCCAGGGATATTTCGGGATTACTTCGAAGGACGGCTTCCTGGTCGGCGATCTCCTGGCGGATGATAAGCGGACCGGAGTCCGCTCGGTGAAATCCATCGGAGGGAAAGCCTATGTCGTCGGCCTGCGCGGCATGGCCTACCGACTGGACTCGCTCAAGGAATGGACGCGCATTGATGAATCACTCCCTGCCACCGCGGATCTGAAGGCTGCTGATGGGCTCGATGCCTCAGACATCTACGCAGTTGGAAATGCCGGGGCGATTTGGCTCTGGAATGGCAAGGCCTGGGAGCAGCTGGACTCGCCTACCAATCAGAATCTCCTCGCGGTCGCTGTTGATCCGGATGAACGGGCTTATCTTGCCGGCGACAACGGTGTGATGCTCCAGGGATCGAAGGATGGTTGGGAAATCGTGGAAACAGACCTTCTTGAGAACGCCAACATCTGGGATTTGCAATGGTTTAAGGGGAAGCTCTATGTCTCCACTTTCGAGGGCCTGTATGTCCTGGAAAATGGCGCGCTGGATGAGGTGGACTTCGGCGATCAAACGCCGAACTCCTTCTATCACCTGAGCGCTTGCGAAGAGGTCCTCTGGCAAATTGGCGAATTTGGAATCCTCTCCTTCGACGGTGAAAACTGGTCCCGAGTCATCTAACAATCACCCCGTTCTTAAAAAGCCATGCCGGTCATCAATGAGATCCTCATCCAGCATCACGATGGTGCCGCGATGGAATTTTGGACCCTTACCGGATTGGTTGGACCGTTGGGATTCGCTCACTATCGAGAGAACGATGTCAGGCAGCTCCTTGAGAAGCTGGAAGCCTCTCTCGATGGCCTCCGCATCGCCGTCCGTGATGGCTGGGATCCTTTTGATCCGGATGCTGATGAGGAAGCGATCGAGCCCGGGATGCCGGGCGAATACTTCCCGCTCATGGTCCTGGCCCTTGAATCGGAAAGAGAGGAATGGCTTGGAAAATGCCTGGAATGGTCCGCTGATGAGGAAGCGGAGGATGATTGGGCCGGAGCCCTTTCATGGGTGGACTGGGAACTTGCGAGTCCTGTGATCCACCGGTGTATCACCAATCCCTCCGAACTCACGCGCCGCGCCGGGGTGCGGGCGCTCATTCATCACCGGAAAAACGAAGGGAATCTGCTGAGCAATTCGTTGGAAGACGTTAGCCCGCTCGTCCAAGCTGCCGCCCTCCGCGGGGTGGGGGAGGTCGCTCTGCAGGAGCAAGCGGCACTGCGGACAGCTTTGGAAAGTGAGGACGCGGCCTGCCGTTTCGAGGCCGCGCGTTCACTCACCCTGCTCGGTCATGGTGAAGAGGTCTTCGTTCAGCTGGATGAGATGGCATTGACCCCCGGTCAATATCGCCTGGAAGCAGCCCTCCTCCGTGCGATGACTCTGAGCCCCGGTGAACGGAAGCAGTGGATCACTGATCTTTCCAACAGCGAGGGCGGAGCACGCGTCGCTCTGCAAGCTTCCGGTTACTGCGGTGATCCCATCCTCATGGATCTTATCTTGAGCGCTCTCGATCAGGATGATCTCGCTGCGGTTGCGGGTGAGGCTTTCTCCATGATCACCGGGGCTGATCTGGAGGATGGCGATCTGGATCGTGACTATCCGGACGGGCACGAATTTGGCCCATCCGATGATGAAGAAGATGACGTGAGCCTGGATGAAGATGAAGACCTCCCGCTTCCTCATGCAGATCGGCTTCGGGAATGGTGGAGCTATCATTGCGAAAACTTCCAGCAAGGAAATCGCTACCTCTGTGGTGATACGGTCACGGAGAAGAGCTGTCGGGAAATCATCGCTGGAGCCTTCCAGCGCCAACGCTATCGCTCTGCCCTGGAGCTCAAGATTTTACAAGCGCTTGAGGTTTTCCCTTCTCTTCTGCCTTCTGCAGGAGCAGGATGCTAAAAAAAACCGCGCTCTCTGAAGAGAACGCGGTTTTGAAATTAGCTTTGGTCAGCCAACTGATATCGTCTAGCGACGACGGCGAAGAAGGCCAAGTGCGCCAACGAGCCCGAGAAGAGCGGAAGAAGGCTCGGGGACATCTTCAATCACAACACTGTCGACGAAAGCAAAGATCGCATCAGGGGCTGCTCCGCCGGAGCTGATGGTGAGCGAGACAGGGTTCGACCATGACCGCGTTAGCTGCTTTGACGATGGGGAGTCGAGCTTTGGTGAGGATCTGACGAGCTTCTTCGAAGAAGGGATCTTAGGACAAAAAAAAGCCCGCATCGTTTTGATGCGGGCTTTTGGGAAAGGATGGAACTATTGAGCTCTAGACCATGGATTCGATGAGCTTTTCGAGCTTCACGATGTCGGCCGAGAAGGCGCGGATGCCTTGGGCTGTTTTTTCGGTGGCCATGGCGTCTTCGTTGAACTCGAAGCGGAAGGCTTTTTCGTCGTAGGAGATTTTCTCGAGGTCGCAGTCGGGCGCTTCTTCCTTGAGCTTCTCGGTGAGGTCACCATCGGTGTCCTGGAGTTCCTTGAGGAGGCCGGGGGAGATGGTGAGGAGGTCACATCCGGCGAGAGAGGTGATTTGTCCGACATTGCGGAAGGAGGCACCCATGACTTCGGTCTTGTAGCCGTGCTTCTTGTAGTAGTTGTAGATCTTGGTGACGGAGATGACGCCGGGATCGTTGTCACCGGAGTATTCCTCGCCGGTTTCTTTCTTATACCAGTCGTAGATACGACCGACGAAGGGGGAGATGAGCTGGACGCCGGCTTCGGCGCAGGCGACGGCCTGGGCGAAGGCGAAGAGGAGGGTGAGATTGCAATGAATGCCTTCCTTTTCGAGTTCCTCGGCGGCCTTGATGCCTTCCCAGGTGGAGGCGATCTTGATGAGGACGCGGTCCTTATCGATGCCTTCGGCGGCGTAGGCGGCGATGAGCTGCTTGGCCTTGGCGATGGTGGCGTCCTTGTCAAAGGAGAGGCGGGCATCGACCTCGGTGGAGACGCGGCCGGGAACGATCTTTAGGATCTCGATTCCGAAGAGGATGAGAACGCGGTCCATGATGGCTTCGACGAGTTCGGCACCGGTCTTGCCGGAGTCCTTGTTCTCGGCGACGGCCTTTTCAACGATGGACTTATACTCCGGCTTGCTGGCGGCCTGGAGGATGAGGGAAGGATTAGTAGTGGCGTCCTGCGGCTGGTATTCCTGCATGGAAGCAAAGTCACCGGTGTCTGCGACGACGGTGGTGAACTTCTTCAAGCTATCGAGTTGGGATGACATAACGCCATCTGGAATGCCTTCAGTGGACGAGCGAGGCAAGCCTTTCTTCGAGGGAAGGGCGTTAACGTGGGCCGCTGCGGCGGGTGCAGACGAAGAGGTCTGCGAGCATCCCGGCGGCGGTTCCGACGAGAGCACCTTCCGGGCCGCGCCGTGATTGGTGGCCAATGACGGCCCCGGCGACAGTGCCGGCGGTCTGATTCCCTCCGCAGGCGCATGAGCTGGCACCGAGGGGAAGAAGGAGGGTGAGGATGAGGAGGGTTTTTTTCATGACAGCCTTCATTTAGTGCGCAGGCGGGAGAGGGTCGTCAAGGCGTAACCGGTGCCGTAGGGCTGGTGGTAGTCGTAGAGTGGGTAGTCCCACCAGGAGCCATCGGTCTCCTGCTTACTCATGATGTGGCGCGCGAGGTGGGGGATGAATTGGCCCCGTTTCTCTGGTGGGAGCATGATCAGGCACTCGCTGGCGTAGTAGAATCCGTAGTAATAAAAGTAGCCGGAGATGGAGAAGTGAGTCTCGTGCGGGACGGGGCGCTTTCGGGCAATGTCAAACCAACCTTCGCGAAGGCAGAGGCGGTGAAGCCAGTGGGTGAGGAGTTCATCGGTGACGCGTTCGTCTCCGAACTTTCGCATCGCGGCCATGCAGACCTGTGAGCGGCCGAGCGATCCGGCAGGCCGGTTGATGGGGCGGCGCGGGCGCAGGCGGTGGTCGAAGGAGTATACGAAGGACCAGTCGGCGGTTTTCTGTTTGTTGATGGAGGTGAGGGCGCGCTTCACTTCCTTTTGCGGGAGCTGCTGGCCGAAGGTCTCCTCCGCTTCTTTCATCGCTAGCAATACGGTAGCGGTGGTGAAGGAGGTGGGGATGCCGGAGAAGTGAGCGGTGTGATCCTGGAAGTCGAGGTATCCCCAGCCGCCATTGATGTCCTCGATTTTCTTCAACATGCGGACCTGCTGGTCGGCGAGATGGCGAAGGCGGGAGAGCTTAGCCTCGTTGTCTTTCTCGTTCTTCCGGTATTCGTAGAGATCGGAGATGGCGCGCAGTCCGTAGGCGTGGCCCCAGACATTATAAGTGGCGGTGGGATTGAGATGGCGCAGGGTGGGGAGCTTATCAAAGAGCCACTTCTCGCCTTGATCGATGGCGGCCTTGACTTCCGGTCGCTGATCGCCGCTGTCAATGAGACCGCTCAGAGCGAGGGTGGAGGCACCGGCGCGGAAGGCGAGGTGGGATTGCGCGCCGGGGGCGTAGATGTTCAGGCCCTTGGTGCGACGCGGGCCGCCCCAGGAGCCGTCCTTGTTTTGTTTGCCGACGAGGTAATCGACTCCCCGTTTGATCGATGCTTCCAGTTCAGCGGAAGTGATTGGCTGGACCTCGGGAAGCGGGGCCAGCTTGGGGAGCTCCGCTGCGGAGGTTGCAGACAGCGGGAGGATGACCAGTAGGGAGATGACGGAGCGGCGAAGCATCAGAAATTATTTTTTAGAATCGGGGACGATGACGACCTGATCGACGGCGAGGCCTTCAATGATCTCCACGTTTCCATTGGCGCGGCGGCCGGTTTTGATTTCGCGGGTCTCGCTTTTGCCGTCCGCCATTTTCACTTCGACAGTGGACTTACCATCCTTTGTGGTGATGGCAGTTTTTGGCACAATGATGGCTGCTTCGTTTCGATAGGTCACGAGCTTGGCTTTTCCCTTCATGCCTCCGACGATCGGGGTGTCGGCGGGGAGTTTGACTTCCATTGCGACGTGGTACTTTCCGCCGCCATTCGGAGCGTTGTCCAGTGAGGTGATGGCGGTGGGGAAGGTGGCGTCATCCAGGCCATTTACGGTGGCGGTGCCGGAGGCATTGGAAGGGAGCTCCAAGCGGTCGGCTTGTCCCACGCTGCCGTGGAGGGCGAGGGGGCTGCCGCTCTGGACGAGGGTCATGAGAGGCTTATTCGCAGGGACGGAGCCATCGACGAAGAGATACTTTGAGGTGGAACCGAGTGACCAGGAGTCTTCATCGATTTCACCGTAATAGATCACGCCATCGGCGGGCGCGGTGATCTGGAAGAATTTTTTATCAGCCTCCAGCTCGGCGAGTTTTTTGTCGGCTTTGATCTGATTCCGTTGCGCCTTTTCCACGGCGAGCCGCTTCAATTGTAGGGTGCGGGGGAGATTGACCTTCGCCGTTTCGTAAGAGAGGAGCGTCTTGTCAAAATCACGCTGGAGGTCGGCGGCTCGGCGCGGGATGGTTTTTTCGAGAGCCCACTTCGTGCTCTGCTCGGCTTTCTTGAGGGCGAATTGTGCGCTCTTCACAGAGGCGCGCTGACGCTTCAGAATAATCTCCTCGGTCTCCTCCGTGGTCCCGTCCTCTTCATACATTTTGAGGAGCTGTTTCAATTCCTCCTCGAAATAGCTGAGATTGCGTTTTGCCCCATCGAGGCGGTCCTTGGCGGTTTCGATTTCCAACTCACGGCCGGTCTGGGTGAAGTGATCCAAGGCCTCCTTTTTTCGTTCGAAGCCCAGACGCTTTTGCTCGAGATCACGCGGGGTGGTGAGCTC
>CALBVA010000296.1 GCA_937969125.1 uncultured Verrucomicrobiales bacterium
GAGCGCAGAATCTCCTGATCCCAAACCGCTCCGCATCGGAGTCCTCTCCCGGAATAAGAATCTCTATTCCACACGGACTCTGGTCAATGCCGCCGAAAAGCGAGGTCATGATATCCGGGTGATCGATTACCTCCGCTGTCACATGACGATCACGTCAATGCGCCCCAAAATTTTCCTGGGTGACGAGGAGTTGAAATTCGATGCCGTCATCCCCCGCATCGGAGCCTCCAATACCTTTTTCGGCACCGCAGTGGTCCGCCAGTTCGAGATGATGGGCACTTACCCGCTCGTGGAATCGGTGGCTATTAGCCGCTCGCGGGACAAGCTGCGCTCGCTCCAGCTTCTGGCGCGGAAAGGAATCGGCCTTCCAGTCACCGCTTTCGCCCACGATTCCAAGGCCACCGGTCATTTGATTAAGTCCTGTGGTGGCGCCCCTCTGGTCATTAAACTTCTCGAAGGCACCCAAGGGGTTGGGGTGGTTCTCGCGGAGACTCAGAAGGCTGCCGAGTCAGTCATCGAGGCCTTCCGCGGGCTGGATGCTCACATTCTCGCCCAGGAATTCATCAAGGAGGCCGGCGGCGCGGACATCCGCTGCCTCGTCGTCGGAGGTAAGGTGGTCGCTGCGATGAAGCGGCAGGGAAAGGAGGGTGAATTCCGCTCAAATCTCCACCGCGGTGGCTCCGCAGAAGTCGTCAAAATCACCCCCGAGGAACGCTCCACCGCAGTGCGCGCAGCCAGCGTGATGGGCCTGAATGTCGCAGGAGTCGATCTCCTGCGCTCGAATCACGGACCTGTCGTGATGGAGGTCAATTCATCCCCGGGGCTGGAAGGAATCGAGACCGCCACCGGCAAGGATATCGGCGGCAAGATCATCGAGTTCATCGAAAAGAATGCCGCCTCCAAGCGTGTCGGCACCCGAGGCAAGGGATAATTGACAGGCAGCCGCTCGGCAGCGGACGCGGGGTGGCAATTCCCCACTTGCTCCGGATGCTGGAAAGACTACATTTCAGTCATGCGCCTGACTGCTCCCGCACTTCTTTCCCTCACCCTGTTCGTCTTCACCTCCTGCTCGGACAGCGTCCGCACTGCTGAACGCCGTCCGATCCCGCCAAAAGGATCCGACGATTCATATATGCCCTGGAATACCCCCCGAGCCGGCGAAGGAGCCGGCGGGTTCGGAGGCTTGCTCGAAGGAAGATAAGCGGAATCATGAAGCTTGTATTTCTTCTCTTTGCAGTAGTCACCTTGACCTCCTGTGGAAGTTCTGCCACTGAATCCGACAAACCATGGAATGATCCCTCCATCGCGCCTCGCCCCACTGGTCCGGGCGGGATCTTCGATAACCGATAGCACGAGTGAGCGACTCCCCTGCAGAAGAGCCCGACTACGAAGCCTGCGCGGGCTGCGGCGAGCTGCTTGATCTCACCACCTTCGGTCCTTTCGAGACTGCGATCTGTCCGCACTGCTCGGTCGAGACCCACGTCAAACGGGACTTTGGCCAATACCGACTCGAACGGAAATATGCCGTCGGCGGGATGAGCGTGATCTTCGTGGGCTGGGACCTCACCCTGAATCGCGAAGTGGCGATCAAAGTCCTCAACGAGGAGTATTGCCACGATGAGGTCCGCATTCAGGCCTTCGAAAATGAGGCCCGCCTCACCGCTCAAGTCAGCCACCCGAATGTCGTCAAGGTCTATGCCGTCGGTCGTGCCTACGGACGATTCTACCTCGTCATGGAGCTGCTGGAGGGGCGTTCCTTCGAAAGCATCATCTCGAAACGCGGCGCCCTCCCGGAAGATGAGGTGATCAATGTCGCCCTCCAGGTCGCAGCTGGACTTCAGGCCGCCAAGTCCGCCGGAATGATTCATCGCGATGTCAAACCGGGGAATATTCTCATCGATGAAGACGGGCTCGCGAAGCTCCTCGATTTCGGCCTCGCCCTCATCACCCAGGACGGCAATGCCCAGGCCCAGGAAATCTGGGCCACTCCCTACTACGTCCCTCCGGAAGCGCTCGAACGTGGAATCGAAGACTTCCGAAGCGATATCTACGCCTTCGGCGCGACCCTCTACCACGCCCTCGCCGGTCGCCCTCCTTTTGAGTCCACCTCGAGCGCCAATAACGTCCTCCGCCGGGCCAAGCAGACCGTCCCCCGCCTCACCAAAGTGGCACCCTGGATCGGAGCCGATACCGGCGAAGCGATTGACCGCATGATGGCCTTCAATCCCGATCATCGTTGGGCCAGCTATGAGGACGTCATTCAGGCCCTCGAAGTCGCCCGGCGAAATGTCGGCTCCGTCGCCCCCACCCCCATCCACGGAAAGGGACGATTGAAACGCCGGAAGAAGGGGCGATTAAAAGGAGCCATCGCTGCCCTCTGCCTTCTTGGAATCACTGCCGGGCTCGCCGTCTGGCAGCCGTGGAAAAAAACAAAACCCATCGCCTCCGAACCTGCGGTGGATCTTCCCGAAGAGGAAGCGGAGGTCATTTTTAATCCCGGCCTCACTGAAAACGCTAACCCTCTCTGGCAGAAAGCGCGAGACCTCGTAAAGCAGGACAAATTCCAGGAAGCCACCACTCTCTTCCGGAAACTTTCCCGTCACAAACAACTCTCTACACGGAGCCAAGCTTGGGCTGCGCTTGAAGGATCGGTCACCGCGAATTTCGACGGCCAACCCGGACCAGCAAAGCAACTCGCCCGCTACGCCACCCGCCTCCTCGAAAGCCTCAAAGAACCTGCCGAGAGCGACACCAAGCTCGCCCACTTCTCACGCACCCTCACCCGCCCGGAGCCACCGGAGGCCCATGACTTCCCCGGGGAGCCATCCGACCTCACCAGCGCCATGGGAACCCTTGCCCTGAGCTTGAAGCAGTGGTCACAGGGGCAGATTGCCGCATCTCTTCCCAATTTCGCCCAGGTCCGCGATTCGCAGCTGGAACCAGAGTTCGAGTGGTTCCGCATCTATCAAAACCTCTGCGACCGATACCTCGCCGATGGCCAAATTCTCCGACCTTTCGACGCCCCCGGCAATCCTGCCAATGAAGCAGAAGCCAGCGCTCTGATCCAGAACTGCCGCGAAGCACAAAAGACCTTGCAGACAAAAGGTCGCGCTAAGCTGAACCTCCGCGCCCGCATCATCCACGCGACCCGTTTACGGAAAGGCTTTCGCGAAGCACCACCTGAAACCCAGAACATGCAGTGGTCCGCGCTCGTGACCCGGATCACCAAATTAGGGAAAACAGGCCGCTTCGATCAAATTCTCGAAATCCTCGATGACGCACCTGCCGACGCCTCCACTGATGCTCTCTGGGCCTGGCAATACCTGACCACCCGTGCGAAAGGATTCCTCAAGGACCTCGGCGAAAATCAAGAAGGCGATGCCACCGCTCTCCTCATCCGGCACTCGAAAATCCGCCCCGCAGACGACCGAAAAATGCGCATCCGTGCCATCGCATTCGCCTGGCTCAGCGGCCTCACTACGGAGGCCGAGGAAGAAGCCGAGGAACTCGCCGCCAGTGATCCGGACTTTCTTCAGGACTGGAAGCGCGTCCTCGTCGGCACCTCACAATGAGCCCCCCTGAAAGGGCGAACATCGCTCGAAACGCCTCATTGACCGCCCATATCACGGGAAGTCAAAAAAAGCGATTTTTGAGGCAGTTTTTTCTTGATGAAAACCGCCTCTCGCGACAAGTTCCGCCCGCACCGCAAGGTGATTCCGGCGTAGCTCAGCGGTAGAGCGGGTGGCTGTTAACCACTAGGTCCTTGGTTCGATCCCAAGCGCCGGAGCCAATTTTCCGAAAGCGGCCTTCTTGAAAAAGAAAGCCGCTTTTTTGTGACTAGAGGGTGGCAAAAATTGAATTGATTGGGCTAGAGAGATCGAATCTGCCCTCCATGTGGGTTGGATGGCAATTTCTGCGGTCGATCAAGCATGGCATGAGGTGAAGGGAACACACGAGACGATCCGAAAAATCCGGAAATTACTCAGAAACTATCCCAGCTCCCTACGCGAGAAATCAGACAAGCAGAATGAGTCCAAGAAGACTAATAACTAGCCCGATTTATTGATATCGGTCAGCTCACTCGGAGATTTTTTAACAGACAGGGAAGCCCGTTACCGAATCATCCAGATAAACCTTACGCTTGGATCAGAAGGCATCTGCCAGACCTTTCAGATGCACCGAACAAACGACGCCACAAGGAAGAATTCGTGACAGTCTAAAGGAAAGTGCCGTCATTCTAGTCCAGCAACTGCGTCTCTGCAAGAAGGCGGTAGGTTCCGTCCGCAGCCATCAATTCAGAATGAGTCCCGCTCTCCACGATGCGATGGTCATTGAGAACCAGAATCCGATCCGCACTCTTCACGGTGCCTAGGCGGTGCGCGATGATGAGGCTGGTACGGCCCTTCATTAATTCGTCGAGAGCCTCCTGAACGAGACGCTCGCTTTGTGAATCGAGAGCACTGGTCGCTTCGTCGAGAAGGAGGATTTTAGGATCGGCCAGGACAGCACGCGCGATGGCGATTCGCTGACGCTGACCACCGCTAAGCTTCACTCCGCGGGGACCGACCAGGGTATCGTAACCCTCTGGGAACTCATTGATGAAGCTATCCGCGTTGGCCTTCTTCGCGGCAGAAGTGATCTCCTCCGCAGTGGCACCTGGGCGACCGTATTCGATATTCTCACGGACTGTCCCGCCAAAGAGAAGGACCTCCTGGGGAACAACCGCCATAGCCGCTCGGCGATCAGCGATGGCAATGTCACCCGCATCAGTGCCATCGAAAACGAGCTTTCCGGAATCAGGTTCGTAGAAGCCCAGAAGTAGGGAGAAGAGCGTGGACTTACCGGCACCGCTGGGGCCGACGATGGCGACGCGATCTCCCGGCTTAATGTCGAAATCAATGCCATCCAGCACCTTCACATTTCGGGTGCCGGCGTAGGAGAAGGTGAGCTTGTTCGCTGAGAGAGCACCGGCCGGTTCGTGACCACCTGCAGGGCGTTCATCTTCGAGATCATGACCCAGGATTTCTCGGATGCGTTCGGTGGCACCCTGGGTTTTTTGCAACTGCCCCATGATATCCGGAAAGGCTCCCAGCGAGGCACCTACAAAGATGCTGAAAAGGATGAAGATGGTGAACTGCTTGCTGGTCAGTGAGCCGTCCGCGAGCATTCCGGCACCAAACCAGACGACCACCGAGATCGTGCCGAAGAGGATGAGAATGATGAAGCTGACAAAGGCAGCGCGAGCCTTAGCTCCTTTCAGAGTAGTTTCGAG
>CALBVA010000297.1 GCA_937969125.1 uncultured Verrucomicrobiales bacterium
CTCGGATATGGTCGCTCCAGTGGCTACCTCTCGGATCCTTATCGCCGGATTTCCCAGATTCAGACTATCCTTGTGGATACACCCTTCGGACAGATTCCGGTCACCGATACCTTCCAGTATTTCGAAAACCGTCCTGACGAAATTCACCGCTTCGTGGCTAAAGCTAGCCTTCGCCATTACTTCCGACCGGCCAATGCCGCCCTGAAATTCTCCTACCGCTTCTTCGCAAACAGCGACAGCATTGAGGGCCATACTTTGGAGCTGAAGTGGATCCAGCAGCTCAACTCCGAACTCTCAGTTACGCCGTACTTACGCTACTACCAGCAAAGCGGCGCAGATTATTACTACGCTTCACTCACCGATTCCGGAATCACCGGCACCGGTCTCATTGACGGAAGCGGGCCGAATTATTCCGCCGACTACCGTCTCTCGAAGTTCGAGGCCCTCACCTATGGTCTCCGCTTTGCCTGGCAACCGCGGGAGAATCTCACCCTCGACCTACAGCTCGAACGATATGAAATGAATGGTCTGGATTCCTCCACGCCGGACATCTTTTTTCCCTCCGCGAATGTCGTCTCCGTCGGGGCGCAATGGACCTTCTAAAACCCATGAGCAGCACCCTCACCGCCGGACTTTTCAAACTCCGCTTCAAAGCACTGGGCACGAATTGTGAGATCCAATTCCGCACTCCGTCGGTAGAAGGTGCCAAGTCCTTCCGCGCCGCCGCCCTCGCCTGGATTCGCGACTTCGAGGAGACCTGGTCCCGCTTCCGGCCCACCAGTCTCCTCTCCCGCATCAATGCCGCCGCCGGAAGAGAAGCAATCAATCTCACCCCCGCTCAGGAAAGAATCATCCACCTCTGCGACCACACCCACCGCTTCACCGGGGGGCTGAATGATCCCACTTCCCTTCCGCTCACCCGGCTTTGGGATGCAGCGGCGAAAGCCGATCGCCTCCCGACTGAGCAGGAAATCACCACCGCGCGAGACCTCGTCTCCTGGTCCGCCGTCGAGTGGGGTGACGGCACCATCCACCTGCCCGAGAAAGGGATGGCTCTCGAGATCGGCGGCTTCGGAAAAGAGTTCGCTGTCGATCAACTCATCGCCCTTGCACAGAAGCACGAGATCCTCGATTGCCTCGTCGATCTCGGCCGCGATCTCGCCACTCTCGGCGAACCTCCGCACGGCCCCTACTGGATCGTCGGGGTGGAAGACGCCCTCCTTGAAGAGACTCCTGCCTACCGCCTCGCTCTCTCAGGCAAGGCCATGGCGACCTCCGGGAATGGTCGCCGTTTCCGGGTCATCGGCGGCAAAAAATTCGGCCACATCATCGATTCCCGCACCGGCTACCCTGCAGAGAATGACCTCCTCACCGCCACCTGCGTCGCTGATGACTGCCTCACTACCGGCCTCCTTTCCACCATCGCTTGTGTGCTTGGGCCGGTGGAGGGATTGCAGGAAATTCAGCGCCACCACCAGATCGATGCCATCTTACAATGCTCTGACACCACCCACTTCACCCAGAATATCCACCGCCATGTCATCGCTTCTTAAATTCCTGCCTCTTCTGGCCATCCTCCCATCCTGCACCGTTGTTTCGACTCCGGAGGATCGGGTGAATCTCTCCCAAAAAGTCATGTCCCCGGACCGCGACCCCCTCGGTGACGCTATGGCCGACCACATGTATTTCTCCCGCGAAGCCTCCAGCGGAGGAAACGGCATCGGCGGCGGTGGCTGCGGCTGCAACTAAATCAAAAGAGATCCCATGAAACTGAAAATCATCTACGAACGCTCCGTCAATGTCCTCGCCAGCACACTCGCGATCGCGGCGCAGCGTCTTCCTTTTCTGAAAAATTTCAGCCCGCTTCTGCACTCTGCAGGTAGTGTCAAATTCGCCGCTCCGCTTACCGTCACCTTTGTCGGCACCCACGCCCTTTCCGGCCAGTCCGCCACCGTGCGCCCGGTCAATGGCGGCACCGACACTATCGACCTCGAGCTCGGCGAATCCTTCGTCTGGAGCTTCACCGTCGATGCTCCCTCGCTTGGCACCTTTTCCGTGGAACTTGACAACGTCGAAGCCCTCCCGCCCGGCGTTCAAAAAAGTGGCCCACAAAGTAAGATCGGCACCCTTGGCGGTACTCCCACCGAGGCCGGAAGCTACATCATGAAGATCATCGGCTGGCGTTTCGGATCCTTCAGCAGTCAGAGCACCCAGCCCTACTTCCTCACTCTCAATGTCACTGGTGAAGCCGCTTCGCCCTTTGATACCTTTCTCGCAAACTTTTGGTCCGGCGATGACCTCGCCAATCCAAACATTGTCGGGCCGAATAAAGACCCAGACGGTGACGGCATGGATAACCTCCTGGAGTTCGTCCTCGATCTCGATCCCAAGGTCGCCGGCGTACAGCCTTCCGACTTCAAGACTGACCCCAACGACCCAAGTAAATTCCTCTACGAAGTTCCGCTTAATTCCGCCGCTTCCGACAGCACCGTCATCTTCCAGGAAGCACTCACCGGCAATGGAGACTGGGCGAATGTCGATGCCACCCAGTTCACCCGCTCCGCCGATTCCATCATCCTCTCGGTGCCGAAAGCCACCAAGAAGTTCTATCGCCTCAAGGTCACTCTCTAACAGAATCTCGATCGCAGATGCTTCAGATAAGCCTCCGGATTCGTCATGGATCCGGTCGCTGACTTCATGAGATCCTGCGGGAATAACGAGCTCCCGTGGGCATGCACCTCACGCTGCATCCACTTCAACAGCGGCAGGAAATCCGCTTTCGAAAAAGCCAATGACACCGCGTCGTCGGACAGGGCAGCGTTGAAAAGCTGGGCTGAGTTGATATTGCCCAGCGAATAGGTCGCGAAGTATCCCAGCCCGCCCATCGACCAGTGAATGTCTTGTAGGCAGCCCTCCGCATCATTGGCCGGGCGGAATCCGAAGAGTTTTTCAAAGGTCTCATTCCACGCGTCCGGCACGCCCGCCACCTCCAGCTCACCGGCCAGGAGGGCGCGTTCTAATTTGAACCGCAGGAGAATGTGGAGATCATAGGTCGCTTCATCCGCCTCCACCCGGATTGCGGAATAAGCGGCCCGATTCACTGCCGGTAGGAAGTCATTGAGTTCCAACTTTCGTAAATGAGGAAAAAGCTCCTGTGCACGCGGCAGCCATTTCTCCCAGAATGGCCGGGACCGCCCCACATGGTTCTCCCACATCCGTGATTGCGACTCATGAATGCCCAGCGACACAGCCTGACCCGAAGGCAGATGAAAGTCCTCAGTAGGCAGCCCCTGCTCATAGAGACCATGTCCGGTCTCATGCATGACCCCGAAGAGTGACGAGGTGAAATCCTGCTCATCGTAGCGCGTCGTTAACCGCACATCCGCCGGTCCCAGTGTGGTACAAAAGGGATGCTCCGTGGTATCAATCCGGCCCGCTTTGAAATCGAAGCCTAATGATTCCGCTACTTCTCGATTGAGAATCTGCTGTGCGGCAATCGGCGCCTCACCATGCAGAAAGTTCACTGGAATCTTCTTCGACCGCTCCACCGCTGCCGCTGCGATCTCTGCCAACTCCCCACTCACTGAATCGAACAATTCCGCAACCTCCCCTGTCTTCGCCCCACGCTCGTATTCCGAAAGCAGTGCATCATAAGGTTCATCCTCATAGCCCCAGTGCTCCGCCTTCTCCCGCGCGATCTCCAACAACTTTTCCAGATGCGGAGCGAAGGTCGTATAGTCATCCTTCCCCCGTGCTTCGCTCCACGCAGCCTTCGCCAACGTCGAAGTTTCGGAATCCCGGAGGACCAGATCCTGAGGTAGCTTTGTCGCCCGTTCGTATTGATGAGTCAGCTCCCGTTGATTGGGGCCGTTCAAATTCGCGAGTCCTTCCTGAAATTTCGTTGAGGTCTTCAGCTCATGAATGCGCCCCGAGAGGTAAGCGAGCTGCTTCGCCCGGTATTCCACCGCTGCCGCTGGTGCATTTGTTTCCTGATCCCAGTTCAGTGCCGAGGCAGTCGATTTCAGAATGGTGATCTCACGCAGAAGTTTTTCCATGGCGGAACTGTAGTCAAAATCAGCCTCCCGTCATCTTAAGAGTCACTCATTAGAAGCTTCGCAAAACGATTGCTGGTCGTCCGGTTTCTCTCAGGCGATACTCGCGGCGGTCTATGTCTGGCGACTACCAACTTCAGGATATCATCACTCAGAATGCAAATCTGGTTACCTACCGGGTGCTTTGGAAAGATGGCACCCCCTTCGCGCTTACCCGCCTGCAGATGGAGGGCGGACCACTAAAGAAACTGGATGCAGACAATAGTGCCGTCTTCAGGAAAGCCCTCGCGGCACTCCGTGAGATTCGGAACCCCCATATCGCGGAGGTCATTGATGGCGGCCAGGATGAGGTGGATCGCTATCCGTGGATCGTGAGCGAATGGCGCGATGGAAAGCCCATCTCCGAACGCAAGATCACCGAACCGGACATTCGCACGATCAGAGACCAGCTAAAGACCCTCATCGATGACCTCGGAAAAAAAGCCGGTGCTCTCCTGCTCGATTCCCACGATATCACCACCTGCCGGTGCTCTGAAGGGAAGCTCCTCATCCGCTGCTCCATCAATTATCATCAATGGTTCCTTGATTTTGCGGACGGTAGGGAACCCGGTCACACCGGAAACGTTGAAGAAAAGGTGGGCCAGCTGATCAGCGACCTCACTGCCGCTCGGCTCCGCAACGCAGTGGATAAAAATCGAATCGCCATCCCCATGGTCGACGAACCGTCACCTGCTCTCGCCAGGCCTGAGCCTTCACGTGATGGTCGGCTTTCCAAAATCCTCACCGCTCTTCTTTTGCTCGCCGCTCTGGGAGCACTGGCCTGGATCACCTGGAAGGGTGAGCAGAAAAAAGCCCTCTTTCCCCGGGAGGAAATTTCCATTCCCGGTCAGCGGTAACACTCCCGCGAATTGAGCGTTACTCCCCTGCTTCGGCCGCGGCCCCTGAGTTGAGTTCCTTAATGTCAAACTCCTGCTGCACATCCAGCTCATCAGGCCCCACCAACCATCCAAGAATGGTGCAAGACACGGTCTCTTCTTGATCGAGGTCTCTCATTTGGCCATTTCGAAGGATGGCGCGAAGTCCGCTGCCTTTGAAAACCCAGGCACCTTGTGAGTCAGCCTTAGTGACGATTCCCTGCACCCGGACCCAACTCCCGACTTTCGATTTCAGCGCTGTAACATTGGCGGCTTCGAGTTCTGTGATCTGTGTGGGATGAGGGCGATGATCCGGCGAAGGCTCTTGAATCACGACCGGAACCGGTAAGTCCGGGATTGATGAGCGAGCCCCTTCGTCATTTGCAGGCTGTGGTTCAATGTCCGCAACCGGCGGAGTCTTACGATGATCGATCTTCGCGGGCCTTGGCTCGAGTTTCTTGTCCGTCTCCGTCTGCGCCGTGAAACTCTTAGGCGGTGGATCATTGAGCACCCCGCCTGCTTCATCGAGGGTGGATCGATTGATCGGAAGGTCTGGCTCTTTCGCAGCAACATTATTCATGCTGTCTTTCCGCGACTGTTGAAACAGGGTGACACCTACGATGACTCCCACAATGGCGAGAAGAGCAAAAATAACGAGTCCGGCACTGGTCCCGCTACCGGATGACGAGGCAATCACGGTGGCCGGGCGTGGGCGTTGAGGAGCAGGGGCAGCCACGGTCTGAGTGGTCCCTGGAGCAGCGACCGCCCGTGCTGTCATCTGATCACCGGTGACCAGCATGCGTGTTTTCTGTGGGGAGGGTGTGGCTGTGATCTGGGTTGCCGGGGTTGCAACCGGAGCCGGGACGGTTTGGACCGCAGCAGCGACTGGCGGGATTGGCTGAGCAACGACTTGGAGCGCTGCCTGGGGAGCAGCCTGTGCATAGACCACCTGCCCGGTAGGCTGTGCTGGCTGTGGTGGCGTCACTGTTCCTCCCGCGACCAGAAGTCTCCGCGTTTTAGGAGGCTCCGGAGTGGCAGCGGCGGGTTGGGTCTGCTCAGGGGCGGGGATTTCCACTTCAGGTGCTGCGACCGCCGGAGCAGGTTGTTGAAGCTGCGCCGGAGGAGCTCCGGGCATCTGGATAATCTGGGCTGCCTCGGGCTCCGGGGCGGTGGTCCTTGAGACCTCCGGAAGGGTCTCGGGCGCATCCGGAAGCACGATGATGGGCTTATTAATCAGCGGACCGGTCTTCAGTGGTTCGGGAGCCTTCTTACGAACTGGCATCTGATCCGCCAAAGAAGTCATGAGCTTCAGGATCTCATCGCCGGCATCCTTTCCTCCACCAAAACCGGATCCCGTGATCCAATGATGGAACCATTGCCAGTAATCGATGACGAAGCTGTTCGTGATTAATCCATTGGCCGCTTTCTCGATAAAAATTTCCCTCGCGTCGAAAGTGAGACAATCCGCGCGGTCACCGAGCGACGCGATCAAGTCATCTCCGTTCTCTTTCAGCCGCATCAATTCAGACGTGCCGATTGGCCTCTCCTGCATGATATCTTCCAACGAATCACCTTTCCCCCAAAGATTAGTGAGCCAGATTTGCTTTCCTTTATCATCAAACCCACCCTCGGTGAGTTCACGGAGGCTGGGGTGCTTGAGCGCTTTTAGGTCTCTAAATGACTTCAGGAAAACGGATTCCGTAAGGTCTCCCTCAATTGTTTCCGGGTAGCTTAACAAGGTGAGCGCATAGCATTCCTCGTTTTTGTCGTAGACACGATAAACGACGCTGCCCTCTTTTTGGAACACTAGGTCGTCGATACAGTAATCTTCCTTCATGCCTGCTCGCCATGTTCTAGCAGATTTTTACGATCCTCCAAAGCGAAACACGCTCTTGTGATTCTTGTCACCTGTCCGGTTAAATTTCATAAGTTCTCCAAAATGAAGATTTTTGCCCTCATTTTGTCGGCGAGTGCCCGCTTCAGAGCTGCTCCTCCAGTAGGCGAGCGAAGATCGTTTGATAAAACGGAGGCTTGAGGGATGAGAGATTCGCCGGGGTGATCCGTGTGCTGTGCAGAAGATCTTTCCGGATGATGCGGAGTTGCTCCCTCGCAAAAACCCGGGAATCAACGTGGAGGTTGTTCTCATCATTAATAAAGAACGACCGTCCATCAAGGTTCGCCGAGCCAACAATGCTGAGCCGGGCGTCGGCCACGATGACCTTGGTATGGAGGCGGGCCTTCTCGTATTGGTAAAGCTGGATCCCCGCCGCGAGGTATCGCTTCCAGTGGATCTGCGAGGCGTGGCGCGTGGGTTTAGAGTCGATGGTCTCATTGGGTACCATCACCGTGATCTTCACTCCCCTGGCAGCGGCGGCGAGGAGGGCTTTTCGGAAGTCGGTATTCGGCACGAAGTAGGCTTGCTGGATAAAGAGGCTCTCGCGCGCACCATTGATGGTGGCCAATACGCTGTGTGCGATAGGATGACGCCGATCCGCCGGGCTATCCCACACCACTTGCATCCGGGTGGGGCCAGTCGCACGGAGAGGTGGGAAGTACGAGAAACCTTGTAGTTCCTCACCGGTGTTTTCTTTCCAGTTTTCACAAAACGATCTCTGGAAGTCAGCGACCGCCGGCCCTGTGATCTCATACTGATTATCCCGCCAGTGCTTTTTAGTATGGGCATCTCCATTCCAAGTGTAGCCAAAGCCCGCCCCGCCAGTGTAGGCGATCTGGCCATCCACCACGAGGATCTTGCGATGGGTGCGATTATTCCAGCGCCAGGGACGAAAGGGATTGGGCGGGTGGAAGATCACGACCTCGGCACCGGCTTTTCGTAACATGGCAATATCTTCCTTCTGTACCTTTCTGCAGCCGATGGCATCAAGGATGACCTTCACCTGCACACCGGCGCGGGCCCTGGCAGCCATCGCGCGGAAGAAATGATCGGCAATGGAGAGAGGTTGATCGTTCAGATTCTTCGGAGCAGTCGCCATCGCGAAAGTTTCAAAGGTGATGCTCTTCTCTGCCTTACGAATCGCGGCAAGCATCGGCGGGAAGAATTCATCTCCGTTCACAAGGGTGCGGACGCGGTTACCGGAGCTCCAGCGTGTGCCAGAACGGGCTTCTAGCTTTGCGAAAAATTCCGGTGATCCGACTGCGATGCCCTGTCCAAAATCCGGATCGACGGTGGAATTGAAACAAGACGCCGTCAGCAGCGCAAAACTGCAAGCGAGTAATCTAGCGGCCCTCGCCCAGGCGCTCGGCAAGGACCTCGGGGAGGCCGGCGGCGCGGATCTTTTGCTGGGTGGTGGAGAGATCATATTCGACCCGGCGGAAACTGACAGTGGAGGTCGGGATGTCGTAAATGGCGTAGCAGGCACGCCAGTCGCCATCACGAGGTTGTCCCACTGAGCCGGTATTAATGAAATACTTCATCCCAGGCTCGATGACCACAGACTCCGCCATGACCTCAGCGACACGGCTGTCACGGATAAAGATGCGCGGCACGTGGGTGTGACCGTGAAAGCAGAGATTGGTAAACTGGTAGGAGAAGTTCGACATGGCATCGAACTTGTTCGTCACGTAGTTCCAGGACTGAGGCTGATCCAGGGTGGAGTGCACCACGGTGAAATCTTCAACCTGCCGGACCATGCGGATATTGCGCAGCCAGTCGCGCTGGTCGGTGGAGAGCTGATCGCGGGTCCACTCCAGTGCGGCAGCGGCTACGGGATTCATGCTCTCCAGGCTATGCGAGCCGGAGGCGTCCTCATCGTGATTCCCTTTTACGACGGGCCAATCGTTGGTGCGAACGGTCTCGAGGCAGGCATAGGGGTCGGCGTTGTAACCAACAATATCGCCCATGCAGACGCGGTCGGTGCAGCCCTGTTCGTCAGCGTCCTCAAGGACGGCTTCGAGGGCCTCTAGATTGGCGTGGATATCTCCGAAAAGGGCAATGCGCATAACGCTAAGATGAAGGAGTAGTAAAATTACGGGAGAGGGAGAGAGTGTAAAGGATAGATTGCTGATCTGGTGGTCGGGATCATCAGGAAAACACAAGTTTTCCCCTCATCACTGACTTCCACCTAGTGGATTCTTTTTTAAGGACTCCTTCTTTAGCATCCAACCTGGCATGATCATCTTCGGTTCGTCCTC
This sequence comes from uncultured Verrucomicrobiales bacterium, assembly GCA_937969125.1. Lineage (GTDB taxonomy): Bacteria > Verrucomicrobiota > Verrucomicrobiia > Verrucomicrobiales > Akkermansiaceae > SW10. The sequence continues at coordinate 9,119 of CALBVA010000297.1, forward strand.
CTTTCGGAGGTAATCATTGTCGTGGATACGGCGGGTGGTGCGCGTTTTAAACGGATTCCACTGATCGGGAACCTTCAGTTCCTCAATGAGCTCCTTCATCACTTCGTCGATCTGGCCGGCGTAGAAGTTTTCCTCAAGGACGCGCTGGCGGTAATTATAAAGCTCACGATAAGCCTGCTCCTTCGTGCGGAAAATCTCGCCGAGCTTCGGACGGAGCGCATCCTCCGGAAGGGCGGGATTGGTAGAGAGGATAAAGAAAAGACAGCGGAAAGAAGGAACACGAAGATGACGCGGGCTCTGCATGAGGAGCTTCTGAGCACCGTCATACGCTTCGATTTCGCGTCCCGGGATGCGGGCAATGACGTAGAGGTAGCGGCGTTGGTAAACAGGATTCCCGAATGAGGCCGCCTTCTTCAAGGACTCCGCTGCGCGAGGAAGATCGGGACGTTTATAGCGGTTCGACCACATCGCCCCGCGCTCGAACCACAGCTCCTCATCCTCCGGCATGAATTCGAGTCCGCGCTCGTAGAATGCGTTCCCCTTCTCCAGAAATTCTTTTTCCAGTGCCAGCCGTCGGACCGGGCTGAAGTCGCGGTTGGTCTTCGCCCAGGCGGCCCCATTGTAAGCGAGGTGCCAGCCACCGTGGGACCAGTAAAAGGTGTTATAAGGTTCAAGAGTGGTGATGAGGTCGTATTTCCGTTCCAGCGCAGGCCAATCCTGATCCTCAAAATCTTCGTGCGCCTGCAGACTTAGCATGGAGGCCATGACCGAGCGAAGCCCGCCAAAGGCCCCTGCCAGGCTGGTCTGTCCCATACGGCTCCAGGATTCGGCGGAGATGCGCGGCTGCACAATCTTCCGTTCGCGCAGATCCTCGGTGAACTTCTGCTCCAGAGGCATCCGCAGGTAGCCGGTCCCCGCGATTCCTGCGGCGACGACGATAAGGTTCCGGATGAGCTTGCTGGACATGATGAAGGACGAGGGAGGGATTCTTTAAAATTCCTTATCCGAGAAAACGAACCAAGAAAGGACAGTGTAGATGCCAATATAAAGAGCGGTGAATCCCACAATCTGGCCGACATCAGACGGGAGGATTTCCTGCGCCCGCACCGCACCATCGGAGATCGCCTCGTAAAGCTGGAAGTCCGGAAACACGAGCGAGATCAGCGTGGTGAGGATCTTCTCGGGCAGACTGGGATCATCACCGAAGTTTTCGGACTGGAAGAGGCCGTCCCGCGCGATTGATTGGAAAGCCCCAATGATCCAGATCATCACGCTCGTCGCGATGGTGAAAAGCGTGGAGGAGGAAAAGGTCGAGATCAGCAATGCCACCGCTGCAATCACACAGGCCTTCAGAAAATGTGCGAGGACCCCGTATTGCAGATTAATCGTTGGTCCATGAGCCGCGATTTCAGCTTGTGCTTTCGCGACCTCACTTTCCGGAAAATTCCTCACCGTGCTCAGATACTCGGTGAGCTGGGCGCTGACCTGTTCCGCACGGAAGTGCAGCGTCGCGACCATAAGAAGGTCCATCACTAGAATCGCAATGAAGACCACTGCGATCACACCGAAGAGCTTTCCCACAAGATAATCCAACCTCGGCACCGGCTTGCAGAGGATGGTGTAGAGCGTGCGATCCTCGATATCCCTCGGGATGAGCAGGGCCGTGGAAACCACCGCGAACAGCGAAGTGAAGAGCATCATCGTGCCCATGCAGAGATTCTTGTGAAAGCGGAGCTCCTGCTCAGGGAGCATCGTCTCCGGCCCGTTGAACCAAAAGGCATCGAAGAATTGCAGCCCGATGAAGGCGAGCGCGATCGGGATGAGAAAGTAAAACACCTTCATCCGCACCAACTGGGTCACGGTGCTCTGCGCGATGATCAGGATGCGTCGCGGCGAGATGAAGGAGGTCTTGGAAGGGCTACTCATGAACTTGGAAAAAAGACGGTGGGATTACTTTGAAGCCGCATCTGGACTACGGCCGCCGGTCTCCTTCAGGAAAAGACTCTCCAGCGTAGTGCGCGGATGGCCTTCCGAGACCAATTCCACCTCATCGGTGACATCGACCAGCATATGGATCTGCTCCAGCAGGTCGGGAGTGGCATTTTTCAGGATCAGCTCGGTGCGATCCTCCAGCGAAATGAGATCATCAAGTCGACCCTCATTGACCAAAACCCCTTCATGAATGATCCCCACCCGGTCACAAATCTCCTGCACCTGCTCCAGAAGGTGCGAACAGAGAAAAACGGTAATACCGCGACCCTTCAGCTCCAGAATGAGATCACGAATCTGCCGCGAGCCCGTGGGATCGACCCCCGCCGTCGGCTCATCTAACACCACCAGCTTCGGATCCTGCACCAGAGCCTGGGCCAGCCCGATACGCTGCAGCATCCCTTTTGAAAAACCCTTCAGCTGCCGGTCCCGTGCCTCCTGCAGACCCACCAGCTCTAGCAGCTCCTCCACCCGGTGGGCCAGCTGCTTTCCACGCATCCCACAAAGCTTCCCATAAAATCTCACTGTTTCCGCCGCTGTCAGGTGTTTATAGAAGTAGGGATTCTCCGGGAGGAATCCCACCTCGCTGCGCGAATCCACCTTCACCGAATTCTTCCCGAAAACCGCACACGAACCTGAGGTCGACGCCACCAGCCCCAGCACAGCCTTCATCGTCGTCGACTTCCCGGAGCCATTTGGCCCAATGAGCCCGTACACCTCACCCGGTGCGATCTTCAACGAAACATCCTGCACCGCCCGCACCTTCTTTCCACGGAAGGGACCCTTGAAGTCTTTTACCAGGTTTTTCACTTCCACTGCGGGCGTCTCGCTCATTTCAAAGTTACTCTAGCGACCTCCGCTGCCGGTGCAAGAGAGCGGGTGAGGCAAGGTGCATAAAAACTCTCAACCTGCCCCCAAAGCCTATTGGAGCACTGAAAGAGAAGCCAAACCACTCTGTAACCATTCACTTCAACTTCTCCCAAAAGCTCACTGCTGAAGCCCCGCAACCAAGGCTTAAAGCCTGAAACTTAACACTCCCGCGAAGCGGAAAGGTCCCTCAACGACCAAATCTCCCCCGCCATCTCCTTCAAGGCTCCCTTCGGCTTCCGCGCTCCATCCTTCCGCTTCGGCCCAAATCGTTCCCGGCACGATTCAAAGACTTCATTCACAAACCTCTTCGAGCCCAAAACCCCACATCCTTAAAATAACGCACCCGATTCCTCACCACCTTCGCAATCCGCAAATCCCGCGCCCGCTCATCCTCCAATCGTTCCAATTCCGCCTCCGCCTGCTCCCGCGACATCCCCTTCCGCGTCACCACCCTGCGCTTCGTCCTGGAATTGCCTCTCTCCTCCCCTTCCTCCATTCCACC
>CALBVA010000298.1 GCA_937969125.1 uncultured Verrucomicrobiales bacterium
GCACTACGAATTTCCTGAGCGCGACCAGTCACCGCTATGCCTACCAACTCGGAATCAAGGAAGAGGTTCGCGCAGAGTGTGAGCTCTTCAAATCACTCGCCTACGAAGTAGTCTTCCTCTCGCCGCAGCTCAAGCAGCTTGAGCACAAGGGTAGCTACATGCTCAGAAAACTCTGGGAGCTTTTTGAGAAACGATACGTCCTCGGCGAACCGGTTGATGGGCAGAATTTTCAATTGCTCCCCGAGCAGGATGCCGCCGAGATCGAAGAAGCAGAAACTCGCGAGGAAAAGGCGAGATTAGTCTGCGACTTCCTCGCAGGCATGACCGATGGCTACGCCGCCCGCACTTTCCGTCGCCTCTTCGAGCCTGGTTTTGGTAGTATCGGAGACCTTGTTGGCTGAGGTATCTTGGCAGTTAGCGGATAGTGATTAGCCCCTGGTTCACCGCGAGAGGCTAACAGCCAATCTCCGCGCATCCCAATGGTCTCGTCTCCCCAAGAGAACCCGCACAGCTAAAAAGGGGACTCTGTTTGACATTGGCAGCCTCCTCTCCAACGTCTCCCGCCATGGCGCAACTGGATCCCTCGAAGGTTAATGACTCCTCATCCGCTTCGGAGGTTTTGGATGTTTTTCTTGAGTATCTCGTCGAGAGCGGGATCGAGCCATACGACCATCAGGAGGAAGCCATCCTGGAACTCTACGAGGGGAAGAATGTCATCCTCAATACCCCGACTGGTTCCGGCAAATCTCTCGTCGCGCTCGCCCTGCATTTCCGCGCCATTTGCCAGGGACGGCGCTCATTCTACACCGTGCCCATCAAGGCACTTGCGAACGAAAAATTCCTCTCACTTTGCTCTACCTTCGGGCCAGAAAATGTCGGGATGATCACTGGTGATGCGACCGTGAATGCGGACGCCCCCGTGATCTGCTGCACCGCCGAAATTCTTTCCAATATGGCCCTTCGCGAGGGGAGCACTGCCCGGGTCGATGAGGTCATCATGGACGAGTTCCACTACTACTCGGACCACGAAAGGGGAGTGGCCTGGCAAATCCCCCTCCTTACCCTACCACAATCGCGTTTTCTTTTAATGTCCGCCACTCTCGGCGAGACCGATTTTTTCCAGAAGGAAATCACGGCCCTCACCGGTGCGGAAACGGTGCTGGTGAAGTCGGAAGACCGGCCGGTGCCTCTGGAGTTCAGCTACAGCACGACTTCGCTGGAGGACCAGGTCGAGGAACTCGTGGAGTCCGGTCGCTCGCCGGTCTACCTCGTCCATTTCACCCAACTGGCTTGCGCTCGGACTTCGCAGAATCTCATGAGCCGGAACTTTTGCTCGAAGGAGGAGAAGGCTGAAATCGCCAAAGTCCTCGAAGGCGCGGACTTCCGTAGCCCCTACGGCAAGGAGGTTAAGAAGCTCCTCCGCCACGGCCTCGGCATTCACCACGCCGGACTTCTTCCTAAATATCGGGTCCTCGTTGAAAAGCTCGCCCAGCGCGGACTCATGAAGGTGATCTGCGGGACGGATACCCTCGGCGTCGGGGTCAATGTCCCCATCCGGACCGTGCTCTTTACCCAGCTTTATAAGTTCGGCGGACAAAGTACGAAAATTCTCGCAGTTCGCGATTTTCGCCAAATTGCTGGACGCGCAGGGAGGCGGGGATTTGATGATGTCGGCTACGTCGTTTGCCAGGCACCCGAGTATGTCATCGATAACCTGAAGGCCGACCAAAAGGCCGCCGCGAAAGGGAAAAAAAGTAAGGCTCAGAAGAAACGACCGCCGGAAAAAGGCTTCGTGAACTGGGATGAAAAGACCTTCCAAAAACTCCAGACCGCGTCGCCGGAAAAACTCGTCTCCAGCTTTAATGTCCGCCACGGCACCCTCCTCAATGTCCTCTCGCGTCAGCACGAGGACGGCTGCGCGGCCCTGCGGAAGATTATCAATGACTGCCACGAATCCCCGGTTCGGAAGAAGGCTCTCCGCAAGCAGGCCTTCACCCTCTTCCGCGGGCTGGTGGAGGGAAAGGTCCTCACCATTATTCCAAAGGAGGATCGCCTTGGCTCTGCGAAGGTGCGCTTGAATGTCGAGCTGCAGGACGACTTCACGATGAACCAGGCGCTCGGGCTTTATCTCATCGAGACCATTCCGCAGCTCGAGGCGGAGGCTCCCGATCATGCCCTCAATGTTCTTTCGCTCATCGAGGCCATCCTTGAAGATCCTACCGCAGTCATCCGAAAGCAGGTTGATAAGATCAAGACCGCCCTCGTGGCGCAAATGAAGGAGGACGGCGTGGACTATGATGACCGCATGGATGCCCTGGAGGAAGTGGAGCATCCGAAGCCGGGGAAGGATTTTATTTATCAGACCTATAATGACTTTGTTCTGCAAAACCCCTGGGCGCGCGACGCTGGGGTGCGTCCTAAATCCATCGTGCGTGAGATGTTCGAGGATTGGTCATCCTTCGAAGATTACGTGAAGAATTACGGGTTGGAGCGTAGTGAAGCCGTCCTCCTGCGGCACCTCTCGGAAGTTTATAAGGTCCTCGTCCAGACCGTGCCGCCGGCCATGAAAACGGAAGAATTGGAAGAGGCGGAATTCTTCCTCGAGGGGATGCTTCGCCAGGTCGATTCCAGCCTGATCGATGAGTGGGAAAAGCTCCGCAACCCAGAAGGAGAGAGCAACGAGACCGAAGCCGCTCCTCAGAAAAAAGCACCATTTACCCGCCGAAAGGCTGAATTTGAGCGTGCGGTCCGCCGTGCTGTCTTCGATTTCATCCGCGAACTGGCCCGGGGGAATTACGAGACTGCTGCCGAAATTATCGGTGGCAATGCCGCCTCCCTCCGTGAAACGATGGCTCCATATCATGACGAACACGGGGCCATCCGTATGGATCCCGAGGCGCGGAGCCGAAAACACTTTCGGATCGATGCTCAAGTGGCCGAGCAGGTGCTCGTTGATGAAGAGGATCTCAATGACTGGTCTGCCAGGTTTGAGATCGATCTCGCTCAGAGCGATCTTGATGAACGGGCCGTCATTCGCCTCAGTTCTCTGGCGATGATCGGGGAATGAGCGGCGGGGTGGGGGACTTCGTGGCCAGAATAGGGTCGAAATTTTCCAAAGATGGATGTTTGACACCCTCCACCTTGATTTAGTTTACTCCTTCAAAGCACTGGTATTCACCACGCGCAAATTTAAACACCACGATTATTATGGGCGACGACCAACATTCACCACCCAAGCCACCGACACCGATGAAGAAGACTTCAGCGGTGCCTTTGAAGAAAGAGACCGTCCGTGTGACCCTCAAGGCCGAGCCGTCCCGCCCGGGTGCTCCCACTCCACCGCCAGCTCCTTCCGCCGGCGGTGCTCCTCGCCCACCTGCGCCGGCTCCCACCATTCCTCTCAAGACGGCGCCTGCTGCTCCAGTAGCACCTTCCGCGCCCATGGTTCCTCCTTCTGGTGCCCCTGCCGCGCCCGCTCCTACCATTGCGCTTCGCACTCCCGGTGCCCCGACCGCTCCCGGCGCTCCTACGGCTCCCAGCGCAGCTCCACGTCCGCCCATTACCAGCTCTCTCGCTGGTCCCGCGACTGTGCCCCTGAAAACTTCTCCTGCCCCGACCGCTCCCGGTGCACCTCCCGCACCCATCGGTGGCGGGACCCAGGCCCTTCCTCAGGCTACCGTGCAGCTTCAGAGCACCCAGCAGCTCGGTGCTCCCACTGCGCCAACTATGGCCGGTATCGGAACCATCGCGACTGTCGATGACGAGGAAGAGCCCAGCGACACAATCCCGACTGTTCTCTCCATCCTCGCCTTCGTGCTCAGCCTTGCTGTGCTGGCTCTCGCCGTTCTGACCTGGACCAACGAACGGGAATTCGGTGAGCTCTTCCAGTAGTCACGCGATTTACCAACCTTTTAAAAGAAAGAACTCTTATGGCACTTCCCATCATCATCTTCCTTATCGCAGCTGGCGTCGCAGCTCTGAACTTCCTCGCCATGGGCCTTGGTGGCTCTTAGCGGGCGAATGACGGTGCTGAATAAGCACTGCTAATTCACGAGATTCATTACTTCAAAGGGCAGCGCTTGACGCTGCCCTTTTTACGTACATATTTCGTCCATGGCTCTAACAATTACTGAAGACAATTTCGAAGCTGAGGTTATCAATTCCGACCAGCCGGTCCTCGTGGACTTCTGGGCGGAGTGGTGCGGCCCCTGCAAGATGATCGGACCGATGGTCGACGCCGTCGCTACCGAGCTGGAAGGCATCGCAAAGGTTGGCAAATGTAACCTCGATGACGGGCAGGCCCTCGCCGCGAAATACAGCATCAAATCAATCCCCACCCTCCTCTTCTTTAAGGACGGCGAGGTTAAGGACCAGATCGTTGGTGCTGCCGTCACCCAGGGACAGATCGCCGATAAACTCAAAGGCCTCGCCTAGAGCGAGCGGTCTGAATAAATAGATTCAAGCGGAAGGGTCTGACAGCCTTTCCGCTTTTTTAGTGAACAGGGAAACAGGGAACAAGTTTCCAAATAGCATGGCCATTGAATCACACGCCGAAGCTGCCCCTGCGGAGCTCGGCACTTCCGACTGCTTTCAGTCAGCAGGCGCGCCGATCAAATAACGTCCGCCGGTGATAAAAGCGGCGCTTTACACCGGCGTTCGAAAGTCTTCGCGCCTTCGCGGTCCAGTTCCTGCTTTATTGCTTTTCAACCTTCTCCGGCTTGCTGCCCGGTGGCGGTGGAGGAGTTTGGGTGCCATTGCCAATCTTCCCGTCCTCGGGCTTCGCGGGCTGCGGGGCGGGCGGGATGCGGATGGGCTCGGTGATGGCTTCGATCTTTTTCTTGGGTGCCTGCTTTGGAGTCTCCTGTGGACGGGCGATTCCCGGTGGCGGAGTGGTAGGCCTGACGCCGGGGAGGGGAGGAGTCTGGGCATTGCTGCTTGGGACTTTTACGGGAGGGGTGGCCACGCTGACCTTGGGTTTCTTCACCTTCTTGGCTTTGATAAACTCCTGTCGATTCTTGGTCAGAGTGCCGGTGGCGGCAGTGCTGATGAGGAAATGGCGGCCTTCGTAAGTTTTCCGGCTCACAGCGAGGCTCTTCTCGATGTCTCCCATATTTTGAAGGCGGGCCTCGAAGCGGCTCTTCTCCTCAATGCTGGCGTCTTCCGCTGGAGCTTCCGGACGGGTCGGACCATTCAGGACCTTGATCGTCGCAATATACTCGGTGGGCTTGGCGGGAGGAGTCGGGGTGTCCGGCTTGTCCTCTTTGGTCTCCTCAATCTTCACTGGAGTGAGTGTGATCTCGAAGTTGCTCCCGGCAGAGTCGGTTGCTTTGACGATCCGTTGGCCCTTCTCTGCCGCTTTCTCCTTGGCCTCTTCCGGCGTGAGGAGCGAGGTGAAGGAGAGTTTGGTGAACTGCTGCTTCAGCGGGAAGACTTCGTTTGATTTGGTCTCCTCTGTTTCGGTAAGGCCATCGAGGATGAAGTTATCCATTACGGTCTTGCGGCTCACGCTCCAGGGTTTGAAGGAAGGATCTCCCGGAGCGGTGACTTCGAATTTTATTGTTCCTTCCTCCAGAAGAGGGAAGGACTTGGTGATCCACTGATCCGGATCAGAGCCGAGGAAGGCAAAACTCTGTTGGGTGACGTAAACGCCGGAGTCATCATCAGAGAGGCGGACAAAGCGTCCGGCAGTTTCGCTGGAGCCTCCGGTGGATTCCCGCTCCTTGCCGAAGATGATGTTCACCTTCTCCTCGCCTCCTTTGGAGAGCACAATCGATTCCGTCTTCGAGTTCTTACCTTCCTTCGAGGGATCGAGTTCGAAGCGGTCGTAGAATTTCGCCTTCACCGGGACGCCTTGGGCGATTTTGGTGTCACGGAGGGCATTCATGACACGGCTGAGTCGGTTGATGTCGGCAGGGAAGTTGTCATGCTCGGCAACCGTCCAGCGGTCATCGACTTTTTTCAAGTTCACCGTCTTCCCGGCGGTGGTGACGCTCATGGAGTCGGCGGATTCCACGATGTCGGGTTCGATAAGAGTTGAGCCGACATCGAGCTTTGTGGTGGAGGTGATGTCCTCGGGAACATCTTTCGATTTTACGAAAATAATTCCGGTGACGATGGCGATGATCCAGAGAATCAGAAGTGAAATACGTGACATGGTTTCAGTGACTGGTTCGTGTTCAAAAAATAAGGTGGGTTTGGAAAATTAGCGGGCATTGGTGCTGAATTTCCGGAAGGCGAAGGTTCCGAGCCCGATAGCAATGACGACGAGTGGAACGATGAGCAGAGATTTCCAGAAGATGCCTGCTTTGATGGCATCGATGGAGGACTGGTAGTTCTTTTGCTCCTTACGAATGGACTTGTTGGCATCGGCCTGGATTTTCAGGAGTTCATCGCGCTTGGCAATGAGGTCCGGAGTGAACTGGGCGGCGTTGCTCTGGGTCATTTGTGAGCGGATCTTGCTGAACTCCGCAGAGGCATCATCGGCCTTCTTTTGATACTCGGCGATTCTCTCGCCAGAAGTTTTCTCAAAGTCAGCCTCCAGATCGGCGAGCACGGTGAAGGTACGGTAGACCGGGGTGCGGGCACGGGAACCGACAAGATGCCGTGAGCCAGCAGCTTGATCGAGGATGTTCATGATGAAGGGGCCATTACCACTGACCGGGGCGACGGACCTGCCGAAGAAGTCGTTACGGATGGCATAGGAGATATTATCGGCCAGGAAGTCGGAGTCCGCGATGAGATAGAGGTTTCCTTTCTCGGAGGCACTGGCGAGAGCGGAGGATTTCTCCTCTTTTTCTGTCTCGTCCTTCTTTTCTCCGTCCTTTTCCGCTTCTTCTTTGGCGGAGGGATCGCCGTCCGGGAAGGCGGTTTCAAACTGACCATTGAGATGGAGGACAAAAGCACCGCGGACGTCATTGGAATCCTTTTTACCCAATGCGAAGCGGAGCTGTTCCTGCCCCTGCTGAGTCATCAGGCTCTGACCCGGGACGGAGGTGTAATTGTAGGATGACTCCACGAGACGGGTGACATTGAGACCAGACCCAATGGATCCGCCGGGCTCAGAGAAGAAAGCACCAGGAGCGAGGAAGGCGAGGTTCTGAAGTCCGGAGAGGGAGAGGTCGTCTTTCACCGGCATCGCTTTTTCGTCAAGGACCAGGATGGCTTTGTTCCGCTCATTGGCATAAGTGCGGTCAATGAGGACCTCGTCCTTCGCATACTTCACGCCGTGTTTTGCGAAGAGTTTTGGCAGAGTGGAGTCAGTTGGGGTGCCACCTTGCGGAGGCATTCCGGGCATCTGCTGTTGCCGGCCGGACTGCGCAGCCATGGCTGAGAAGGAATCGACACAGGCAATGACGGTGCCACCGCGGAGGAGGTATTGATCGAGGGCGAACTCGGCTTTCTCCGAAATACC
>CALBVA010000299.1 GCA_937969125.1 uncultured Verrucomicrobiales bacterium
TCAACGAGCGGAAGACCTGGAGCTGCTCCACGTTCTCGGTGAGGTCGCGGGAGGTCATTCCCTTATGAATGTGCTGGTGGCCGGCCAGGTCGTTAAATTCCTCGATGCGTGCCTTCACATCATGCCGGGTCAGGCGTTCGCGCTCGGCGATGGCGGGGAGGTTGACCTGATCAATGACGGACTCATAGGCTGCGATCGCTTCGGCCGGGATGTCCAGGCCCAGGTCCCGCTGCGCCTTCATGACCGCGATCCAGAACTCGCGCTCCAGGATGATGCGGCCCTCTCCGGACCAAATGTTGGCGATGGCGGGGGAGGCGTAGCGCTCGGCGAGGACGTTTGCGATCATGGGCCGCAGGGAAATCCCAAAAGGGGGAAATTGAAATCCCAAACGAGCAGAAAAGATCCGGAAAGAACCAAAAGAAACCTCCGGACCGCAACGCAGGCCGGAGGTTGAAAGAGGATTTCCAGGAAATCGATTACTGCGCGCTTGCCTTAAAGCTAGTGCCGCCTTCGATCGCTGCGATGACGTCGCTGGCCTTGGCGGAGCCACTGTAGCTCACCTCGCCGATCTTCACCTTGAGATTCTCCACTCCTTCAACATTGGCCAATGCAGACTGCACTGACTTCACGCATGAGCCTGGTCATGTCATACCCTCGACCTTGAGGGAGACGGTTTCCATTTTCTCGCCGGAGGCTGATCCGGAGGAGTTGTCGTCGGTCTTTTTCGCGTCATCTTTTTCCTCGCCGCAGCTCATTAGGCCGAGTCCGAGGGCTGCCGTGGCAGCCATGGTCAGGAATTTTTTCATGATAATAATGTTTGTGAACCACCACCCGAAACCGGACGATGGTCTACTGAGACTGCCGCGAAGCTTCAGCGACTTCAAGCATCAAGAATGTGCCGTAAGGCCGCGATTAACTTCGCCCTAAGCGGGAGGGCGTTCAGATAAAGGGCGTGCTGCTCACGCTCATACTCCCGACGGCCTTCTGGGGTCTCGATCGCAATCGCCCCGTATCCATACTCGGAGAGATCATAAGGCGATGCCCGCATATCGATCTTCCGGGCCGTCATTGCCAGGTCCAATGACTCCCTCACCAGCTCCGATGAAACCCACGGGGAGCATTTGTAGGCCCACTTATAGAGATCCATATTTGTATGAATGCATCCCGGTTGCTCATTCTCCTCCCGTGTCAGCAGGGTGGGGGAGATCTTATTGAAGGCGGCGGCATCTGGCGCGAAGAAGCGGAAGGCATCGAAGTGCGTGCAGCACATCGGGCGGGAGGAAACCAGCGCATCGATCTCCGCCTGGGAAATGCGCAAAGGAGCGCTCTCGCGATGCCTCACATCCGCTCCGGAATACACCATGGCCCACTCGTGTAGACCATGGCAGGCGAGATTGGGGCGCCGCGCCTGAGTCAACTCCAGTAACCTGAGAATCCAGGTAATCCGGGTCCGCCCCTTATCTGACAACTTCCCCGGATCCGCGAAAACCACTCCGCTTTCCCGTCGGTAGAATTGCTCCTTAAACTCGTGTTCCTCATCGTCCTCCAGCACCACTCCCACTCCGGGGTGCCATCGCTCTAACCGACCCAGCGGAAATGAATAATAGGTATTCAGAAAGTCATCTACCGGATGCTTCTCTCCCCGCGAGCGACGCTCCCGCATTGGCACCGTGATCGCCCGCATCGCCTCAACGTATTGCGTCTCCCGCTCCTTCCATTCAGAGAGCGGAATGATCTGGGAGGCGGGATTAGACACTTCCATGGCGGCGTGAGTTGAGCAAAGCGGACCTTGCTAGGCGAGGGTTTTGAACCGGGTGGAGGTCGAAGAGGAAGCACCTGGAGGGGAGAGACTGCCCCTCAGAAAGAGGTCTTGCACCTCGATCATTCATCCAAATTTTGCGATGAAGCCATACAAATGCTAGCCGACCGAGTTGCCGAAGGTGTCCTCATGGGGCTCCAGTTCGGGTTTTGAGTTGGTTTTTAGTTGATATTTTTCGGCCAAAACCTTCAGGACTAAATCCACGTGTGCGCCCGCCGTTCGGGATTTCACTTGGTGGGTCATGGCATCGAAGGTGTCCAAAGAAACCTTAGTCCGGCCTTCACCGATCGATATCCAGGATTCACTCTGAACCCCACCTTGGACGGAATCGAAGCGCGATTCGATAAAGGCTAGCAGGCGGTCGTGCTCGTCATAATAGCTGCCGCGATAGTGGAGGTCGGCGAAAATCATTATGGGAACTTTTCACAATCTGAAAGCAGAGGAAAGCTTCCTTAAAAAAAATCCCTGACCCCGCTTGTCGTGGATGGTAGCTCTTTTCCATGAACACCAAGAAACTGCTCATCTTCACCGTGGTCGCTATTCTCGCACTCGGAGGAGCAGGCTTTGGGGTTTATAGCATGAAGATGAATGCCCCGCAGTTTCAGGGAATCGGGGTGGATGTCAGGGGGCAGAGTGATGAGGTGATCGAGAGTTGGGAAACCGCCTTCCAGAAGGCGGTGAAGCGGGAGGATCTTCTGAAGGCCGTCATTGAGAAGTCCGATTACGCCACTAAGATGGGAGTCTCCGGTGATGCCGCGATGGAAGATCTCCGTAAGCGGGCGACGGCCCGCTACAAGAGTCATAAGTCGATGATCGAGGTCGGGGTGACCGGTCAGCGGAAGGAAATCGAGGCACTGAAGGCTATCTCGACCCTCGTCTATCAAGGGGCAGCGGAGGTCGTGGCGAAGCAGGATCGCCGCTTCGCGGAGTTGATCCAATCAAGAAAGGGTCGATAAGACTTCGTCCTTTTCAAAGCGCACCTTCGGAGCGGAGGCATATTTGTCGCTTTCCGCCCGATATCCCAAGGCACAGGCGACCGAGGTGGTATAGCCCTTTTCGCGAAGCCCAAGGATGCGGTCGTATTCGTCCGCATCAATTCCCTCCATCGGGCAGGCATCCACACCCAGAAGCGCGGCTGAAGTCATGAGCTGACCCAGTGCGATGTAGGTTTGCAGCTTCGCCCAGTTGAGGCGGGCAGCATCATCCATGTTTGCGGTGAATCCCACCATGATATCGCGGTATCCGGTGAGGCTTTCAATGTCACCTCCACGGACTTCGATGGTCCTTGAGAGGAAGCGATCGATGTCTTCCTCTTCCATCGAGATTTTCGAAGCCAGGACGAGGAAGTGCGAGCAATCAACGACTTGTTTCTGGTTCCAGGAATTTGGGAGTAGCTCCGCGCGGAGCGACTCACTCTCTACCAAGAAGAATTGCCACGGCTGAAGTCCGAATGAGGACGGAGTCAGGACGAGGGAATCGGCGAGAGCCTCCCAAGTCTCGCCGGAGATCTTACGAGTGGGGTCAAATTCCTTGGTGGCGTAGCGCCAGTTGAGTGATGCGAGAAGTGATTGTGGCGAGATGGAATTCATTGCCACAAATCATTCCGCACCGATCTGGATTGGCAAGGACAGGCTTGGGATTTCCTTTAGGCCGAAGCTGAACATCACCCCGTATTCGTCTTCGGAGCGATTATCCCGGTGGAAGAAGCCGATCGATCCCACAAAGGAATCGAAGTCGTAGTGAAGGTTATATTGCTGGAGTTCCAGCGTGCTGTCCTGAAATTCGAAGCGGTGATAAGTCCCGATGCCCCAATATTCATTCAACCGCGCAAAGCTCTCCAGCACCAGGCGGTCCGAATCCCGGAGGATGGGGTGGTTATTTAAATGGCGGTAGTCGATCTGAAACTCCAGATCCTTCCGGGGCTGCAGACGGAGGCTGGCCGCGACCTCGGTGAAGTTGGAATCTGTAAAGAGGGGGAATTGGGTCTCGAGGTCCAATGATAACCAGGGGAGGGGATCCCAGCGGAGGTCATTGTAAAGATTTGAGAACTCACGATCGAATTCCGGATCCTCAAAAAAGGTATCGAAATAAGTATCAAGAGTGAGCCAGTCGTGGGTGCTTTCATTACGTCGGGTCACGAGACGATTACGAACTCCGGTGCGGAGCACACGCCAGTCTTGCAGGTCATCGATGGCATTAAATCTCCCCACACCTCGCGCCCGTGGACGGGTGGAGGGGGTGAGTCGGTCGATGGTGGCGAAGGATGAATCCAGCTCATTGGTCGAGAGCCAGCTCAGCGAGGCATAGGGCTCCACGATGTGTCGAACTCCGTCCAATCCCCACCTCTTATCAACGATGTCCGGATAGTATTTGCTGAGCTTAGTGGAGAGATCGATCGCCGCCGCGAAGTGGGTGCGGCTGGTTGAGTCGTTTTCGCTGAGGACGGAGCGATAGCTAGTATGGCCCGCCCCGGCACGGGGGGTGAGATTGAGATGGCCCATTTTTATCGGGCGAGAAATCTCATGATAGGTGTGAAAACGGGCGAAGCCACGGTCGCCGAGTAGCATCTCCAGCTCCTCCAGTCTCGGGTCTCCTGGCAAAAGGGCCTCCGCTTCCTCCCGGAAGCTATCCCGCTGAAAGCGATCAAAATGCTCTTCATAAAAGCCGAGCGAAGTCTGGCTTTCATAGAGCACCTGCGAATCAAAGAGCGGCTGCCTCACCCAGTCATGAGTGAGTTCCGGTAGGCGGGTATCACTTTGATAGAAGTTATTCAATCTCACCCGGGCTCCGAGGGTGGTTTGGCTATTGGCGGTGCGGCGGGTCAGTCCGAAGAAGTTATCCGGCGCACGATTCAGCCGGAACTCCGAGGGATCGAAGTCCTCCAGGTAGAATTCATCACTCAGCAGGGTGAGGTTGGCCTCCACCGTATACTTCGCCACCAGTGATTTCCAGAGCTCGGTGCGGTGGGCGAATTGTACCCGATACCGTTCGTCGGTGACATTGCGTCGCTCCACCCCGGCCCGCTCGAAGTCGGAATTAAAGTCGTGGATGTAATAGAGCTTTAGCCAGCCAAATTGATCCTTCGGGTCCACCCGGGTATCGAAGAGGTCCACCCCGACTCCCAACCCGCGGAGTGAGTAAAGATCAGCGTGCCACTGCGAGAGTAGCCAGGCGTCCTCATTCTCGCCGGTCTCGGCATCGCGGGTGCCGCCCAGCATCACACCGTAGCGGGTTTTGATAAAGGCTCCGAGATTCGAGCGACCGCCGGGATAGATCAGGAAGCCGAGGTCCTTATCGAGCGGCTGCGTGAGATAGGGGAGCCAGAAAAGACTGCGGTCTCCTGCCTGCAGCTTGAAGTCTTTAAAGATGACTTTTTCACCGGGGAAGACGGTGGTCCTCCGTGAGCGCAGCCAGAAGTCGGGGTTTTCAACATCATGGGTGGTGATTCCGGCGTCTGTCCCGATGAAGACATTCTTACCATCTCGTTTGACGGTCTGGAATTTTCCCGCTTCCGCGAGAATGGGGCCCAGTCCCACGCGCAGTTTACTGGTGTCGAGCCGACGATTCCTCAGATCATAAACCGCCTGATAACCACGGTAGAGGAGTCCGCTGGAATAGACTGAGACGTCCCCCGTCATGGTGAGGGTTTCCGCGCCGTTATCATAGACGGCGCGATTTGCATAGGCTTCCATTCCCGTGTCCGCCTTGATGCGGATGCGCCCGTCGTAGGTCAGGACGGCCTTGCCATTGATATTATCGTAACGCGGCTGGACGTTTTTTCCGCTGATCTTGACCCCTTTCGGTTCTTTCCGGACTGGGCGGTCATCGGAGAGCAGGTCCGCGAGGGGGTCGCCGGCTGGTAGGTTATCCGGGATCTCTGGGATGAGAATGGACTCCGGTGGTGGCAGGACCGTCGGTAAGTCTGAGAATGGCTCCCGCTTCGGTGCTTCCTGCCCGAGGGCGATCAGTGCGCTGAGTGTGAAAAGGGCGAACGGGCGGAGCATGAAACTGCGAGGAAGCTAGGAACCGGTGAAATTTCTGTCCATCCGATTCGCGGGAATCACTCTCTGGATTTTAATTATACTAATCCGTCCTTCTTTGCCTGCTTCCAGTAGGCGTATTCGGAGCGGTTGAAATCAACGTATTCCGGCGAGAGATCTGCCGCATAAATCTGGTGCGAGGCATCCCCCAGACCGAGATCGATGGTGATGGTGAACTCCGGCTTGCTCACGATATTCCGCAGGACTTCCTGATTCGTGCGGCCTTGTAAGCCACCCTCGCAGGCTGCTTTTCCATTGTAGGAGATATTGATCAATTCCTCCCGGATACTCGCTCCGGAATATCCCACGGCATGAATCACGCGTCCCCAGTTCGGGTCGTTGCCATTCCAGGATGACTTGACCAGAGAGGAGTTCGCGACGGCCTGCGCGACCTTCCGCGCGTCGACCGAACTCCTGGCCCCCTCCACGCGGAGAGTTACGAATTTCGTGACGCGTTCGCCGTCTCTCACGATCGCCTTCGCCAGCTTGTTCATTACGAATTGCAGGGCATGTTCGAAGATCCGGCACTGCTTGCTGCCCCGCGCGATTCGCTTGTTCCCGGCCGCACCATTCGCCAGAACGATGACAGAATCATTGGTGCTGGTGTCGCCATCGATAGTGATGCGGTTAAAGGTGTTTTCCACGGCATCCTTCACTGCTCGGTCGAAGCAGCCTTCGGAGACATTGGCATCCGTGGTGATAAAGCAGAGCATCGTCGCCATGTTTGGATTGATCATTCCGGCACCCTTCGCGCAGCCGCCGATGCGGATGCGTGTGCCATCCAGATCAAAGGAAATGGCAAATTCCTTCTCATGTGTGTCACTGGTGATGATCGCTTTCGCCACTTCATTCCCGCCCTTTGCTTTCAGCCCTTGCGCTAGTGATGGGAAGCCCGCCTCCACCCGGTTCATCGGGAGAGGGAGGCCAATGACACCCGTTGAACAGACCGCGACCTCACGAAGTTTGAGATCGAGGTGTCGGGAGACCTCGCGGGCCATCGTCTTCGCGTCCTTCAGGCCATTGGGCCCGGTGCAGGCATTGGCGTTTCCGCTGTTGGTGACGATCGCGCGGATCGGGTTCGCACGGAGATGACTCTGGCTCAGTCGGACGGGAGCGGCCTTGACTCGGTTCTGAGTAAAGAGGCCTTTCGAGAGACAGGGGACCTTGGAATAAATCAGGCAGAGATCCAGACGATCGGCATCGGGATTCTTGATGCCGCAGGAGACGGCGTTTCCAAGAAAGTCACGGGGTGCACAAATGCCACCTTTGATTCTGGTGTAAGGTTGATCCATGAGGGGGATAGGGAGCTTGGGGCGGTACTAAAGATTTTGCAACCCGGCAGTTTCGGGTTTCCCGAACGCGAGGTTAAAACTTTGTAAAGCCTGCCCAGCAGCTCCCTTGCCAAGATTATCCTCGGTGCTCTGCAGGATTAGCCGACCCGTGCGGGCATCGTGATGCCAGCCGATATCTAGGTAATTGGTCCCCGTGACATGCTTCGTATCCGGTGAGACTCCCGCGCCACGCAGTCGAACAAAGGGGCATTTCTCATAAGCCGCCTGCAGAGATGCTCCGACGCGCTCGAAGTCCCCGGTCAGCTTCGCGAAGGTCGTGGTGCAGATCCCTGCTGTGACCGGAATGAGATGCGGGACGAAGGAGATCGTAATCGGGCTGCCAGCAGCCTTCGTGAGTTCCTGCTCGATCTCCGATAGATGCCGGTGCCGTGGCAGACCGTAGGAGCTCACACTCTCATTCACCTCCGCGAAGATCAGCTTGAGGTCCGCCTTGCGCCCCGCTCCGCTGACGCCGCTCATCGATGAAACCATGATAGAGTCATGCTCCAGTAATCCCTCCTTCAGCAGGGGGATGAGCGGCAGTATGATTGAGGTGGGATAACACCCGGGCGAAGCGATGAGACGGGCGGCTTTGATCGCCTCGCCGTGCACCTCCGGGAGGCCAAAGACCGCCTCTTCCAGGAGTTCGGGAGCCGGATGGGGTTGATCGTAGAAGTCTTGATACACCGCTGCGTCCTCCAGACGAAAGTCCGCGCTGAGATCGATGACCTTCAGGCCCAGATCCAGAAGATCTTTAGCGAAGGGGGCGGCTGCCCCGTGAGGCAACGCCAGAAAAGCTACCTCCGCTCCGGCATCAGCCACGGCCTGCATGTCCGGTTCCATAAAGCAAATTTCCGTTCCCGGGTGCCCCTCAAAGCGCGGAAAAACCTCCGTCACCTTCCGGCCAGCATTCGCCCGTGAAGTGATGGCCACTACCTCCGCTCCCGGGTGGCAAAAGATCAGGCGCAGCAGCTCTAGCCCGGTGTATCCGCTCGCTCCGATGATCGCGACTTTGGTGACATTCGACATAAGAGGTCTTTTGAAATGCACAGAGCAGGGGGGCAAGCGCGGAGTGTGCTTCGTTTCATGGGGGACAAGGGCTGAAAAACGCCTTGCTAAGAACCTCACTTCGGCGAGGCCGGCGATTGGATCAGCAGGCAGCCTTCCAGGAGGGGTTGAAGGACGTGAATGAAATGCTGTCCTTGGTCACGTAGTCGCTTCCCGAATCGCTGTTCCACCTGCATCAGTGCGTAGTCGAGGTCCGAGTGGACCAGAGCATTGGCGCGGCCGCGCACGCAGGCGATGAGGTAGCAATTCTCAGCCGAGTGGACGATCGCGGTCCGTTTATTGGGTAGTTCGGCGGAGGTTTCAATCTCACCCTCATCGTTCTTCAGCTCCTTCACCAGGCGGTCCAGATCATAGCGGATGCGGCGCGGAGTGGAGTGGCGTGAGGGATCGGAGCTGGCGTAGGAAATCAGGGTGTCGCTGTCATGTCGGAGGAGGAAAACCTCCTCTACCTGGTAGCGATGAGTTTTCTCGAAGACGATGTCATCATAGGTCCGGCTGGTCAGCAGAGCCCGCAGACGCCAGCAGATTCGGTCCATCACTCCAATCCGCTGGAAGTGATTCATGGTCTGCATTTGCTCGGCGATGGCCCGTCGCACGATGGCCCGGAGCATCGGCTCGACCGACTGATGGAGGCTCGCATTGCCCAGTCCGACAGCGGGCGAGGGTGGTTCCGTGGCAGGCGGAGTCACGGAGTCATCCGAGCTTTTATCGGGCTCGCTTCTCTCCACCACTTGCTCGTTTGCGGAGAGCTGGGGAAGTTTGCTGGCCTGGACCCCCTGCTGGGCTTGGGGCGTATCCGGCGCGGGCAGCTCTTTTCCCGAGAGAATCTCTGCAAGGCCTGGACGCTCGGTTTGGGATCCGGACGCAGCCGATTGGGCGGGGATCTCAGAGGTGATGGGGCGGGCTAAGGACATGGGATGCGGACGAGATTAATCTTTTGATCGGTTCTTAAAGATGGAGCATTTGCCGTCAGGAGGAAGTCAATATTTCACTCGTTCATCGGAGTGGGATCTGCTTGGCAATGTTTCCCGAAAAGTCAGGAAAGACTTCCCGCTGAAGGTGGGTTAACTATACTCACTACAATGACTCGAAAAGGAACCGAGAACACCGACCCAGAGGAGGACGGAGAAGATCAGAAGCCAGAAAAAAAGGTCGATCTGACCAAAGGATACGCGAAGACGCGTAAGAGCCTGATCGCCCGCCTCGAAAACTGGGAGGATCAACGGACCTGGGATGAATTCTACCAAACTTACTGGAAGCTCATTTACTCTGTTGGAATCAAGGCGGGCCTACGGCATGACGAAGCCTTCGATACGGTGCAGGAGACCATCCTCTCTATCGCAAAGCAGAGTAAGAAAAACCTCTACGACCCGAATCAGGGTTCTTTCAAGACCTGGCTCATGAACATGACCCGCTGGCGGATCAATGATCAGTTTCGCAAACGGAAGAAGGATACCGCGATGCCCGGCGGAGGCTGGGAGGATGACCGGAAGACGGCCGTCATTGACCGCTTCGAGGATCCTAAGGGCGACCTCCTGGAGCGGATGTGGTCCGTCGAGTGGAAGAAGAATATCGCCGACATGGCACTCACCAAGGTGAAGGCGCAGGTCTCGCCAAAGCAGTATCAGATTTTCGATTACTACGTGATCAAGCAGTGGGATGCTAAGAAGGTGCAGGACCACCTCGGGGTGAGCATGGCCCAGGTCTATCTCGCCAAGCATCGCGTCGGCTCGGTCCTGAAGAAAGAGCTCGTGAAGCTCGAGAAGGATGCAAAAAAAGATTAGGCCAGACCCATTAATTCCAGATCATGAGGTTCTCCGCAAGATTGGTGGAGGTGCCTATGGCGAGGTTTGGCTGGCCCGTGGTGTGACCGGCGCATTGCGGGCGGTGAAGATCGTTTATCGGGAGGATTTCTCGGATGAGCGAACCTTCGAGCGGGAGTTCGAAGGTATTCTTCGCTTTGAACCGATCTCCCGGGACCACCGGGGCTTTGTCAATATCCTCCACGTCGGGCGCAGCGATGAGGGTTCGGCTTTTTATTACTACGTCATGGAGTTGGGTGATGACGCCTACTCCGCCGGCGAGGTGAATGCGGTGGAATACGAGCCGCGCACCCTCCGCACCGATATGAAGCGGGCGGACGGTGCGCCGCTTGATACGAAGTTCTGCGTTGAGACCGGTCGCCGCCTCGCTGAGGCTTTAGCCTCTCTGCACGAACGCGGGTTGACCCACCGCGATGTGAAGCCGTCCAATGTTATTTTCGTGGAGGGCAAGGCGAAGCTGGCGGACATCGGGCTCGTCGCGGCGAAAGATCAAAGGACCTTTGTTGGTACGGAAGGTTTCGTGCCTCCAGAAGGGCCTGGCTCTGAGCAGGCTGATATTTATGGCCTGGGGAAAGTCCTCTATGAGATGGCCTCCGGGATGGACCGGCTCCAGTTCCCGGAGCTTCCCGAGGACGGGCCGGGAGACGATTCGCGGAAGCAATGGATCCGCTTGAATCGTGTCATCTGTGACATTTGCGAGCCCCGAATTTCAAAGCGCAAGATCCAGACCGGGGAGGAATTGGCCATTGCTCTGGCCAGGTTGGAGGAGGGGAAGGCCGTCGCAAAAAAAATCCCCGCATCCGCCAAGGTCGCATTGGGAGTTCTTGCTCTTTTTCTTCTCTTTCTCACCCAAATTTGGGTCGAGAACTCTTGGGGGACCTATGTTATCGAGGGGAAACGCGAGCCTCTGCCGCCGAGTTTTGTCACCGTGCGTATCCTCAGTGATGCCGAGGGGGCACGGGTTCTTAATATGGACCGTGTTCTTCTCGATTACATCCCGGCCACGTTGCCGAACCAGGAGGTCGGGACCCAGCTGGAGGTCATTCTACGAGCCGATGGCTATCGCGAACTCTTCATTTCCGAGGAAGTCCGGGACGATGGTGATGGGACCCAGGTGATGCTGATCTCGCGGGAGATGGAGCTCTTTTCCCCGCCCGTGGAGGACGAGCCGTGGACCGATGCTCTCGGCAACACCTACTTCCCGGAAGGTCCGCGACACAAGGGGGTGAACCATGTCACCCTGGAGAATTGGAAGGAATTCCAGGAGGATACCGGCCAGAAAGACCTCAAGCCCATCTCCTACGAATACAGCGAGCAGACCATCGTCTCGGTTTCCGAGGACTGGGCGAACCAGTATGCCGAGTGGCTCATGGAGAAATGTATCAATGAGGGATACTTCGAAGAAGACATCGGCGAAGAGGGTGAGGCGGACGAGGAAAGTCGTGAAATCGTGGCGGATTACGATCGCACCTTCCCGCTCAATCGGCTTCCGAAAAAGGCCCGCGCGAACGGGAAGGTCCTCTATCCCTTCACTTGTCTGGTCCGCCCGATTCCCTTCGGCATCATTACGGTGGAATCTTACCCAGAAGGCGCAGTGCTTTATCTCAAAGACATCCCTGTCGGCGAAACACCCTGGAGTGGTCGCTACCGGCCGGGATCGATCGACTACACCTTGGAACTTGCGGGATACCGCCCGGTGAAAAGCAGCATATCACTCACCGCCGGAGGGCACGCCAGTGTCTCTAAGCAGCTGGAGCCCAACAAAAGTGTGGTCCCTGGTAAGCTTTGGTCGAACAGCCTCGGCATGAACATGGTCCCCATCGGGGCGGACGAGGATCTCATGGTGGCTTCATGGGAGACCCGAAGTGTCGATTACCGCCGCTACCTTAAGAACGCGAAGCTGGAAGTGGGGGAGGTCATTCTCAGCGATGATCCCAATGTTCCTGTGACCGGCGTGACGAGGGAGGATTGTGAAAAGTTTTGCGAATGGCTCACCCTCTACGAGAGGGGTGATCGCATTACGAAGGAATACCGTTACCGGCTGCCCACCGATGAGGAGTGGAGCCAGTTCGTCAACCTGGTGGAACTCGGAGCGACGCCGGAATCACGAGAGAGGGAAACGGACAATGCCGATAAGTTTCCGTGGGGAAAAGAATGGCCGCCACCGAGCGGTGCCGGGAATTATGCCGATGCCTCACGCGCTGAGGATGCGTCATCCGAAGTGACCATCGGTGATTATGAGGATGGCTTCGCTGCCCTGGCACCCGTCGGTCAATTCACCCCGATTCGGGCCGGCGGGGAAGATCAGGACTGGAACATCTATGACCTCGGCGGGAACGTGTGGGAGTGGGTCGCTGATAACTACAAGGAGCTTGGCACCCTGCGGGGAGGGGCCTGGAATACCCACAATCAGTCAAATCTCGAGTCGCGCCATCGGCGCCCGCAGGCTGCGACCTCGCGGCAGGACTTTATTGGCTTCCGCGTGGTGCTCGTTAAGGAACCGGAGCTCGCGGTGGAAGAAGATCAGGAAGAATCCGAAAAAGAAGACAATGGTGGAGATCCAAATTAATTACGAAGGGCAGCTGCGCTGCGCTGCGGTGCACGGTCCGTCCGGCACTCGACTCGAGACCGATGCACCGGTCGATAATCACGGACTGGGCGAGAGCTTTTCTCCCACTGATTTGGTGGCGACTGCTCTCGGGAGCTGTATGGCGACCATCATGGGAATCGTTGCCCGTAAGGAGGAAATCGACCTCGCCGGGATGAAAATCACGGTGGGTAAGGAGATGTCAGCCGATCTTCCGCGCCGCATCTCCCGGCTTACGGTGGCATTTGAGGTGCCGATTCCGGAAGATCACCCCGGCTGCGAACTTCTGAAAAACGCCGCCCTGACCTGTCCGGTCAGCCACAGCATTCACTCTGAGATTGAGGTCGATCTCAGTTGGAGTTGGACTGCTTGATTAAAAAATGCCGCCCACAGGATTCCTGCGGGCGGCATTGGAAAAAAGGAGAGTGATCAGGTCGGCATATCGACCATTCCGTAATCGCCGTCCGGTTTCCGCCACACCACGGAGGTGACGTCACGGCGGGCGTTCTTAAAAATCACGAAAGGCCGCTCGGTAAGATCCAACTCAATGACCGCATCTTCCTTGTAGAGTTTACGGAGACTGAAGGACTCCTTGTGAACGAAGAAAGGCTCCGGCTCGGCGGTGGCCTCGGTGACTTCATCAGGGAGCTTATCCAGGAAGTCGGCGCGGTAGTTTCGCTCGTCGAGGTAGCGGATGCTCTCCTCCTTGCGGTCTCTCCGCTTGAGGAGGCGGGTTTTGTGCTTGCGCATCCGACGCGCGATTTTGTCGATGGTAAAGTCGATGCTTTTATACATGTCCTCAGTCTCGGAAGAGGCATCGATCACGATGTGGTTCGCGCAAAAAAGAATGATCTCGGCCTTGTGCCGACGGTCTCCTTCGACGTCGAGGATCGCCTTAGCCTCGATGATGCGCGGGTAGTCTAAATGAATGTTGCTGATCTTCTCCATCGCATATTGGCGGAGGGAATCAGTCACATCTTCGTGACGCACGGTCACGGTAATATCGGGGTTTACATTTCTGGTCTGCATAATGAGTTCCGGTAAAAAATTTACCTTACCTCATTGATAGCAGGTGGGATGAAATGCCGCCACATCTTTCGGGCAAAATCGACCTATCGTAAAGATGCGTGAATTTGCTGCAGAGTCATCACAGCGTAGCTCGTGACGAGGATGGGATCATTCTCCATCCAACGTGAGGCGATGTCATTGACCCAGGATCCGTCCTCACGCTGGGCATTGATGATCTTCGCGGCGAGTTCGGGACGCCACTGTACTGCTAAGCCGTTCTTGCCTTTGAGTTCTGGGATGTCTGCGGCTACGAGGCTCTTGGCCATCGCGTGATAGTAGTAATATAGCCCCTGACCGCCGAGACCGGGGTTTTCCTTGAGCGTGTAGTTATCGCTGATCCATTTCACGACCGCCTTGACACGGGGGTCATTGGCATCGAGGTCGGCATAGACGAGAGAGAGAAGTCCGGCGTAGCTCATGGAGCCGTATCCCCGTAGCGCGACGCGGCCGGTCTTGCTATCGACCGCTTCGCCGGCCTTCGAGTTCCCGGGGTAGTAAACGAAGCTGCCATCGTCTCCGGAATTCTCGGTTTTGTTCGTCTCCCGCAGATTCTGGCAGCGGCTCACGAAGGCTAGGGCAGCACCCCAATCGAGCTCCTGCACCTTCTTTTCGCCATTGTCCGTGGCGAGCGCGCGGGTGTGATAGAGTGCTTCCAGAGCGAGGTGCGTATTGGATAGGTCAGAGTGCGCGTAGGTCCCGCCGTAGCCGATTCCTCCGTCGAATTCCGTGTCATCGGCCCCTTTGATTCCCCAGTCGGTCTGTTGGTTGATGAGAAAGTTGCGCGCCTTGATGAGGGTGGGCTTGTATTTCTGCGGGTCGGCAGCGTAGAGCGCCATGATCGCGGAGGAGGTGCAATAGGTTGCCATCCCTTTTCCGTAGATCCCGCCATCAGCCTTCTGTTGTTTGACGAGCCAATCGAGCCCGCGTGTGATCGGTTCGGGAGTTGGCTTCTTCGGATCGAGGGCCGGATCCATGATGAGGCAGCGTAGCGCGTAGGCGGTGAAAGCAGGAAAGATTGGTTCACCCCAGTAGCCATCCTGATGCTGTTGGCTTATGAGGAATTTGTTCCCTTTCTGAATGGTCTGTTGCATCTCCAGCTTCACAGAGAGATGCTTTTGCTCTTTGGCTTGTGCTCCCGCTCCTAAAAGCGAGGCGGCGAAAACGGCGACGGTAAAAAGGGTCTTCATGATTTCGGGGTGTGGGGTTTGATGATAATGCGGACTTCGGTGTCTACCGGTGGGATGATTTTTGCGTTCGGTATCCAAACGTCGCCCAATTCACGATCTTTTCCAGCGTAGTTCACAACGGCCTGCTCGGTCGTGTAGATGGCGAACATCATGCCTGTAACTTCGGCCTTGAAGGCTCCCTTGTGAATATAAGATCCAGTGGAGAGCCAGGGTCCCGCTGGCATGGTGGTCAGGGTGACATCGTCCAGAGTCAGCTCCTGCTGTGGCTTGGCATTGCGGGCATCGTCCTCCGGCCACTGAATGTGGTGAATGAGGTCCGTAATCGGGGCAGTCGTTTTCTTGCCGTCCTTTTCCCACTCGACGGAGAGATCGACGAGGGAGGCCTCGCGAATTTTCTGATCGACCTTCGGATATTTTCCGGTCGGGCGGTAGTTCTCATCACGAAGCTGGAAGAGCTCCTTGGACTCATTGACTCCGAGGAGCTTGAGGGCGATATTGAGATTGAGAGGGGAAATGTCAGAGAGGAACAGGGTCTCGTGGACCTTGTCACTCTTGGTGGTCACGAGGGCATATTCGAGAAGGCCCTTGGTCATGTTCACGCCCGCTCCGAAGGAGATCTCGCGGGTCTTTTTGTTGAGATGAATCTTCCCGATCTGGAACTCATTCTCATTGATCTGCTTGATCGCCGGCTTCTTCTCCTCGGGTTCCTTCTTTTCCTCGGCGACCAATGAGGTGGCGAAGAGGAGGCTGGCGATGATTGGGAGTGGACGCATTGAACTGTGGGTAAAACGATGAGTGGGTGGGAGAGATTAGACCTAATTTTGATCGTCGGACTCCAGCACTTCCTCCGGCAGGGGAGAGGTGCGGGAGGCACCCAGGGAACTGGCGAGATCGCGCCACATCAGCCGGGTGATTTGCTGGGTTAGAAAATCCGTTCCGCTACCTTCGAGTCCGTGAGGTTCGGGAAAATTCAGCCCGGTGAGATGAATCCTCACCGCTGAGAACACTGCGAGGGCGAGTGATTCGGTCATGGCCTTGGAATCCTCCGATCCGGCGACCGTCACTTCCATGGTCGAGGAGGGATTGTCTCCGGAAGTTCCTAGGGAAGTTCGGATTTCACCTGAGCTATTTTTAGCATCGCCGCTGGAAATGAGTGGGGTGACTTCTAGGAGGTCACCGGAAGCGTCCCGTATGAGAGTGGCCACCTCCAGGGCCGCGGTTTTTAAGGCCTCGCTCGATTTTGTCTCGGTGCCGATGCGCAGGATGAGCGGGATTTTAAAATTTGGATCGATGTTCCATTCCAGAGTGGGGCTCAGCGCTTTAATCCCTTTCCCGGCGTCTTCCAATTCCACCGGGTGAGATGCGGCGGAGTCGATGACTCTCTCGAAGGCTAGCAGCGCGCGCTGGAACTGGCCCCGGGCTCGCAAGGTGGAGGAGAGTTGCAGTAAGCGGGCCGCATCATTGGACTGGGCAAAATCGCGATAGGTATCCAGTCCGGGAGCCGACTCCAGGTCACCGAGTTCCTCATCGGATATTTCCGGAACCTCCGGGGTAAGAGTGTCATCGGGGGATGGGGTGGGTTCCGGACGACCCAGAAGCTCATGGATGGAGGGCCCCTCAATCTTCGGTTGAAGCACTGCGCTCTCCTCGATCAACTCTTCGCCCATGTCCTCGGGAAGAAGGACCAATTGCCCCGGGGTCATGAAATCCATCTCGCGGGTTCGCAGATGCCACGTCAGGGCAATCACTGCGGGAGCAGAGAGGATGACCAGAAACCAAGGGACACGCACGCAGTGCGAGATTGCGTCGGAGCAGGGGAGAGGTGAAGTGTAAAAAAAGAACCGCAGGGAGTATCTCCCGGCGGTTCGATGAAAAACTGGATTCGGCAAGTGCTTACTCGGCGACCTTCACCTGGATGGCGCGCTTACCGACACGGTCGCGGAGATAATGAAGCTTTGCGCGGCGCACCTTGCCCTTGGAGACGACATCGATCTGCGCGATGCGGGGGCTGTGCACAGGGTAAACCCGCTCTACTCCGGTGCCGTAGGAAATCTTGCGAACGGTGAAGGCGGCATTGATGCCGGTGCCTCCACGGGCAATCACGAGTCCCTGGAACATCTGGATACGCTCCTTGCCACCCTCGACCACACGGTTGTGAACCTTGACGGTGTCTCCGACGTTGAAGTCGGTGACGTCGGACTTCATTTGCTCTTTTTCGATTTTGCTGATGATAGTACTCATGGGCGTATGCTGGGTAAGGCGGGGCGCAGGAACTACGTGAACCGCTTGGCGATTGCAACTGTTTTCTCGCGCCGGGAAGGGGATTATTTTCCGATGTTTTGATTAAGGTCACTCTTTTCGTGGACGAGAGCATAAAGAGAAAGGGCCGGAAATCTTGCGAAATCCGGCCCTCTTACAATGTTAGAAATCTCCCTGAGGGAGGACATTAGTTAATGTGATGGAATCATCTCACGGATGATTACTGTGGTGCGCCCCCTCAGGTCGGGGTCGCTCCACCTCACGTGGGTGTGGGTTGCGGGGCTGCGGTGGGACCGCAGGAGGAAAGCCCGAAGAGGGCGCCGACTGTCAGGAGCATCATTACGATTTTCATGGTGTCCCCAATATGATCAGTCGCAGCGCAGATTATTCCTAGTTTTTTTGTCTAAATTTTTTTGCCTGAAATTTTGCCGGAAAAGGTGGCAATTGTCCCCCGAAACCCCATTCGATCCCGTGTTGACAGGGAAAGGTTGGTTGCTAAAGTCCGCGCCTTTCCGGCGGCGCGGGATTCCCGTGCCACCGTCAAAGCTCTGAAATTACAGAAGAAAAAACACAGACCCATGGCTACCAAAAAGAAGGCTGCAAAAAAGGCCTCCACAAAGAATGTCTATTACTTCGGAGCCGGCACCGGTGACGGTAACGGAACGATGAAGAATCTCCTCGGCGGAAAAGGGGCAAACCTTGCCGAGATGAGCATCATCGGACTTCCGGTTCCCGCTGGAATGACCATCACCACCGAGGTGTGTACCTCTTATTATGCCAATGGCAAGAAGTGGCCTGCGACTCTTAAAAAAGAGATCGAGGAAAACATCGCCAAGGTCGAGAAGGCCATGGGTAAGAAGTTCGGTGACCTTGAGAATCCGCTTCTCCTCTCTGTCCGCTCCGGTGCCCGCGAGTCCATGCCCGGCATGATGGACACCATTCTGAACCTTGGTATCAATGATCAGGTCGCTGAGTCCCTCGCTAAGAAGACCAAGAACCCTACCTTCGCCTGGGACTCCTACCGTCGTTTCCTCCAGATGTATGGTGAGGTCGTCATGGGCGTCGAGCACCTCGAAGGTGAGCACCACGATCCTTTTGAAGCCATCCTCGATGCCGGTAAGGCTAAGCGCGGAGTCGCCAGCGATTCCGACATGAACGAAGAGGAACTTCGCTGGGTCGTTGCCGAGTTCAAGAAGCTCATCAAGGAGCGCACCGGCAATGATTTCCCTGAAGATCCCATGGAGCAGCTCATTGGCTCCGTGAACGCCGTCTTCAACTCCTGGCAGAATGACCGCGCCAAGGTCTATCGTCAGAAGTATGGAATCCCTGCCGAGTGGGGCACCGCTGTGAACGTCCAGGCCATGGTCTTCGGTAACACCGGTAAGAACTCCGGAACTGGTGTCGCCTTCACCCGCGACCCTGCTACTGGTGAAAATGTTTTCTACGGTGAGTATCTCATTGATGCCCAGGGCGAGGACGTCGTCGCTGGCGTTCGCACACCAAAGCAGGTCGCTCAGATGGCCAAGGACCTTCCTAAGTCACACAAGGAACTCCTTACCGTCCGCACCAAGCTCGAGAAGCACTTTAAAGACGTTCAGGACGTCGAGTTCACCATTGAGGACGGAAAACTCTGGATGCTCCAGACCCGTAACGGCAAGCGCACCGGTTTTGCTGCTGTCAACATCGCCATCGACATGGTGCGCGAGAAGCTCATCACCAAGGAAGAGGCCATCCGCCGTATTCCTGCTGATGACCTTAGCCACCTCCTTGCTCCGATCTTCGACACCAAGGAAGAGAAGGCCGCCAAGAAGATGGGTAGTGGCCTCCCCGCCGGTCCGGGTGCTGCTTCTGGTCAGATTTATTTCTCTTGGGAAGCTGCCGTCACTGCTGAGTCCAAGGGGCAGAAAGTCATCCTCGTCCGTCAGGCCACTTCTCCGGAAGACCTTCGCGGCATGATCGCTGCCGAGGGTATCCTCACCACCGAGGGTGGTGCTTCCTCACACGCTGCTCTCGTTGCCCGCCAGATGGGCAAGGTCTGCGTCTGCGGAGCTCACGGAATGACCATTGATTATGGCAAGAAGACCCTCTCCGGAAACGGAGTCACTCTGAAGGAAGGAGATTTCCTTTCTATCAACGGTTTCGCCGGTGACGTTTACAAGGGGCAGATCAAAGCCTCTCCTTCCCAGGTCATCCAGGGCCTCATCGAGAACAAGGCTGCTGCTAAGAAGTCCGATACTTATAAGAAGTTCGTCGAACTCATGGAGTGGACTGACAAGTATCGTAAGCTCGGTGTCCGGACCAACTCCGACACTCCGGAGCAGGTCAAGCAGGCCATTAAGTTCGGTGCCGAAGGCATCGGCCTTACCCGTGCCGAGCATATGTTCTTCGAGGGCAACCGCATCGACTCCGTCCGTGAGATGATCCTCGCTGACGACGATGCCGGCCGCGCCAAGGCACTGAAGAAGATCAAGGCCTTCATGAAGAAAGACTTCGTGGGTATCTTCACCTCGCTTGAAGGTCGCCCAGCGACCATCCGTCTTCTGGATCCACCTCTTCACGAGTTCATCGGCACCATGGATGCCGCTCAGATCAAGGACCTCGCTGCCAAGACCGGCTTCAAGGCTGCCTTCATCAAGAAGCGCATCGCCTCCCTCCACGAGGAAAACCCAATGCTCGGTCACCGCGGTTGCCGTCTTGGTATTTCCTACCCTGCAATTACCACCGCTCAGGTCGAGGCCATCCTCGAGGCTGCTGCTGATGTGCAGAAGAAGGGTAAGGCTGTGCTCCCTGAAATCATGGTCCCACTCGTGTCCTACGCACGTGAACTGGAACTGCAGAAGGAAGTCATCGATGCTGCTGCCGATGGTGTCCGCGCCAAGCTCAAGCTCAAGAAGTCCGAGCTGAAGTATACCGTCGGAACTATGATCGAGATCCCACGCGCTGCCATCACCGCCGATAAGGTGGCCGAGCACGCTGAGTTCTTCTCCTTCGGAACCAACGACCTCACCCAGACCGGCCTCGGTCTCTCGCGTGACGATTCCTCCAGCTTCCTTCCTGACTACCAGGATGCCGAGATTCTGAATAACAACCCGTTCGCCGCTCTCGACCAAGAGGGTGTCGGCCAGCTTGTTGAGATCGGCGTCGAGAAAGGTCGTCAGACCAAGAAGCGCCTCAAGATCGGTATCTGCGGTGAGCACGGCGGTGACCCTGAGTCCGTCAAGTTCTTCCACAGAACCGGCCTCAACTACGTTTCCTGCTCTCCTTTCCGTATCCCTGTTGCCCGCCTCGCTGCGGCCCAGGCGGTCCTTGAGGAAAGAGCTGCGAAGAAAGCGGCCAAGTAAGTCCGAAAAGCCTTTCGGACTTCTGATTTTAAAAACCTTCAAGCTCCGCCCGCGAAAGCAGGCGGGGCTTTTTTTATTTCAGAAGCGAGATAGGGGGTCGCCCTTCTTGGGAATGCTGGACGAGAAGAGCGCGGGGGATCTATACAAAGCCTGAGGTTATTGAATCCTTTGATCAGACCGGAGGTGAAGCCGTGATTCCGCCGCTGTGATTCTTTCTCAGGAGCGAAGGGACGGCCAGTTCTCCGACCTACGCATATTTAAAAAAAGAGATGGGTTGTTAGCGGATAAACCGGCGATTCAGGATGTAGATCGGATCTCCCAGTTTGCCGTGTTGGATCTGGGTGACTTGGCCGCTTTCAATGAGAGCTCGCAGGTTGGCATTGGGGTTGGCGGTGGGATCGAATCTTCCGGCTGACTTTCTGAGATAGGGGACCAGTTTGTGGACCTCATCGGTATCCGGCACCGGACAGCCGGTGGTGCAGGGGATACGACCGATCATTCTTTGGTCACGACGTTGGCGAAGCATTCCGCTGGCTTCGGGATTGTAGGAGTGAATGACGACCCCGTTTGGGACATATCCACGTAGGCTGGGGTCGTGCCAGGTAGGGGGATAGAGAATTTCGGCATAGACGCCGCTCACTCCTTTCTTGGAGTCACCGGTCTGGATGGAAGCATCGGCATTTTTGGCAATGCGGACCCCGCCCATGGTGAAGAAGCCGGGAGGAGTCTGTGCGTGAGCAAAGCCCAAGCCACGTTTACCGGTACCGCAGCGGAGGGTCTCCTGCACTTTCCTCGTCTTCAGCGAGACGACCTGCATCCTTTGGCTGCCGGGGTCGACAATGTAAAGATAGGTGGGATTGTAATCGGGATGTCCTGCGCGGCGTTGCGCGGCGATGGATGACTCAATGTTAGCCCAATCCGACTTGCCGAGTTTCCCGGAGGATGAGCCACCGGAGCAGGATTGCAAAATGATGGAGGCGGCAATGAGGGTAACGATCTGAATTCGCTTCAACATGATGAGAAGCTATCGGATCTGAGCCGGAAAGGCAGGCGTTTTATGGCAACTGCTTTAGGGGCGGGGCTGAGAAGTGCTTGGGGCGTCTATTCCGGGCGATTGTGCCGACGGAGGCGATGGAAGAATTCATCGGAATCAATTGCGCCGCTGTCATCACGATCGAGGCGGTTGAAGATGGCATCGAAAATGAAATCCGGGAGGCGGTCGATTCCAGGAATGGTGGCGTATTCCTCTTTGCTGATGAGTCCGTCCTCACCGGCGATGGAGTTAAATTGCTTCAAGCGGCGTTCTTCAATACGGGCGCGAATGGCATCGCGCGCGGCCTGAATTTCCTCAGGGCTGGTATTTCCGTCGCCATCGGCATCTATGGAATTACGGCGTTCTTCACGCAATTTATTACGGAGATCGCGAATGGCCTGGCGTTCTTCCTCGTCAATGTGGCCATCTCCGTTGGTATCGAACTGCTGGAGAAACTCGGGTAAAGCACCGCCGCCAATGGGCTTATCCCCGGCCAGGGCAGGGGAGAGGCCGCTGAGAATTGCTGCCATCAGGGTGAGCTTGGTCTTCATGTCGAGGTCGGAAAGTCAGGTGTGTCCAGCAACGCCGGAGAGCTAAGGTAACATCTGATGGCAAAATGTGAATATTTAAGGGACAAAAATCCGAACACGGAAATACCTCTCCGGAATGAGCGGATAAGACCGGCTCACCGGACTTCCGGTTCCGTCAAAAATCGGGTCATAATCCCAGAATTTGAGATTAGTGGAGGTCTCCACGCGATACCGGCGGCCCACTACGGTGGGGAAGGTGAGTTCGGCGGAGGTCTCATTGATGGAAAGGACGGGAGAGGATAGCTTAAAATCAGTGACTGGGGTGATGACAAGATCATCGATGGCGATTCCTTGAGGCAGGTTGCTTTGCTCGAAGGTCTGGCCGGTATTTCGGCGACCGCTCGTGAAGGGGCCATTTTGAATGGACCAGTTGAAGTCATCGGCATCCAGACCGGTTCCAATGAGAGCCAGGCTACCCTCGCCGATCGGTCCGGCTCCCTGTGATGCGCCCATGCTGGTGGAGGTTAGTCCATTGGCGGGACCATCGGTCGCGGTGAAGGTGCCCTCATAGCTGAGAAATTCCACTACGGTATTATTGAGAACGAGGGCGAGTCCGTCCGGTCCACCGTTCTGAATTCCGGCGATCTCTTTGCTGAGAAATCGATAACCTGCCTCGGACTGGCCATCCATGAAGGAATCCAGGGGATGCGAGTCGTAGCTACGCCCGCCGTTTCCGTTGTAGAGGTAAAGCGTGGCCAGGCTGAGATCCCCATTGAAGCCCGGAGCGATAGCGATTTCGACAAATTCTCCCATGTCGTCGCCGCTATTGTCGTAGTGGAGCTCATTGATGAAGATCGCGGAGGACTGTGTCGCTCCGGTCGCTTCCCCCGGCACCGCGCGGAAAATCAGATGGGCGACTTCTCCAGGTGCGAGATCGAGGCCGCTGATTTGCGTCGAGAGAGTGCGGCGGATGGGCAGTGCGAGGTCGATGGTCGGGCCGGAATTCACCGAAGTGAAGGTCAGGGCCGGAAGCGGGGTGAGAATGTCATTCTCTTCCAAGAACACCTCCCAACGGTCGAGCGAACCGTCGTCGAGAGCAGACCATTGTGAGGCTTCGTAGCTGATCGAGAGGGCTCCGATGGTTGCGGAAGTGTCATTCCGGAAAGCAGCGGTGAAGGAGGCTTCCGAAGCGCTGAGGCTGCCAATGTTACCTCCATAAGAGCGAGCGCCCTGCACGGAGGAGGTGCCATTGTCCGTCCCGCGCCAGACGCTGGCGGTGGTCCAGGCAGCGGGCGATTCGTTCCCGAGGAAACCTCCGAAGTTCTCGATGATTGCCGGCTCAGCATCGGTGAGTCGGTAGATCGGGGAATCGATGTCCTGTACCGTGATGGGAAGGCTGCCTTGCAGTCCGCCGCCGGAGGCGAGGAGTTGCACCGTCTGGTCACCGTCGGAGAGACTGTCGAGCGGGGTGGAAAAGGTGACATTGGCGGTAGCTTGTCCTGCGGCGAAAGTCACGGAGGCCTGGTCGAGGACAATCTCGCTGACATCGCTGGACATCACGTTCACCGTGGCGGCGGAATTGAGCGGACCGGGGCGGGTCAGAGTGAGGATTGCATTGGAAGAACCTTCCGGAAGGTTGGAGGGATTAGCGGAGAGAATGAGGTCCTCATTACCATCCAGCTCGAAGTCCCCGAAGACGGCGTAGTGGTCCGAAGCGGTCGCACTGGTGCCTGCCGGAAGGGCGGAACCGGACTTCGGAAGGCCGGGGAAAGTAGCTTCTAACTCGCTGTTGTAGATTTCCGTCATGGGCATGCGGGCGGCGAGTACGCTGGAGACTAGAAGGTAGTCCAGCACGGTCGAGCTCCCCATAAAGGTCGCAGTGGAGGTGCCGTTTTGCTGGCGGTAGCCGGGATTCACGATGCCGAACTCCGCCGGGAAGAAGCCCACGGGATCGGCGAAGTAGGAGACATTGAAGACTCCGGGAGTGATGTCATCCCCCAGTAGGTAGCTCGCTGGCAGTCCGTTCGGCAGCATGTTAAAGGTCATATTGCCTCCGAGGAGATTGAGATCACCCATGATGAAGACGTTGTCATCCGCAGTGAGGCCTTCGGTTTCGAGATACTTGCGGATGCGGATCATCTCGACCGCGCGGCGGAAGGAATCGGCGTCCGAGAAGCAGCACTTGAGATGTGCTCCGATGAAGATGGGGTCATTGTTCGTTCCCGGCACATCGACAGTCACGACGGGATGGGCGCGGGTCACATCATTCGCGCCGGAGGGGGAGACAATACTAGCCGTTTCCGAAAAGGGAAATCGTGAGAGAAAGACTACTCGGTTCCCCGTGTCGAGCGCACTGGTGGGCACGAAAACGTGAGGGTAGCCGAGGTCGGAGGCGAGATCCGCGAGAATGCTGGGACGGTCCGGAGCGCTGACCTCCTGAAGGTTGACCACGTCAGCATCGATCCGGGCGAGAATGGCCTCCATGGCATCACGCCCGGGCTGGCCGTCCTCTTCGATTCCTAGGCGGACATTGTAAGTGGCCACGCGGATTTCGACAGCCGGGAGAATCGCCGTGAGGAGGAGCAGGAGACAGAGCGGGTTCATGAGGCGAAGGGTCGAATTTTGGCGTGAGTTGAAAGTTTGACTTTCCAAACAATAGAATTGTCAATTTAGAAGCATTTATGTTTGGGTTTTGAGCGTGCGGACTGACTACACGATTGAGGAAATGTTGCTGCAGTCGGCGAACGTTGTAGCTTACCGCGCGCGTGGTCGCAATGGCTTCCGATACTCTGTGGTGCGATTGATCTTTCCGCAAGCGGTCCTGGAAAGTCTAAAGGGTGATCGATTCAAGGCTTGCCTGGAAGAATTGAAGAAGTTGAAGCACCCGAATCTCCGCTCGGTGGTGGATGGGGGATTGGATAAAATTGATGGAATGCCCTGGGTGGCAAGGGTTTGGTGGGATGGGGATATTCTCGAGGACCGCCTTCATGATGGCGGCTTTGTGCGGGCGGATGGCGATCGGCTTCTGGAACAGGGGCGCGCGCTGATCGCGTCGCTGGCGGATCGGGCTGGGGCTATTTCCTTCAAGGCGCGAGATGTCATTCTGACCGTTGGGCGGGGAGGTGAGCCGGTGGAGACTTTCAAGGTGGACCTCTATCGCTGGTTTCTCGATTGGGCTATGGGATTGCCACCCGGAGGAAACAATATCCCGGATGCCGATCTCCAGAAGCTCTGTGAGGCGGCAATGTCCGATGAGGTGGAGGCGCAATTCAACCCACAGCAGGAGCCGGTAGTTTACCGGCCGGTGGAGGTGGAGCTGCCGGAAGCTCCGGCAGACGAGCCGGTCCCGATCTCGGATCGTAAGCTCCTTTTCCAGGAACCGCGTTGGGGACGTCTCCGGTTGCACTGATGCCGTGTGCTGATTTCAATGACAACCCTCTTTGAGAAAACGGCGGAGGAATTAGCTGCGCAACTTCGTGAGGCGGCGGTGGATCATGTCGCATTTGAAAAATCTTTTCCGCTTTGCGATCTCACTCAATGTCGGGCGACCTGTTGCCATGATGGTGTCATTCTGAGCGAGGAGGAATTCCAAAAACTCCGCGAATATGGGGGCGGGGAGGGATTGACCACTCTGACGGACGGGCGACGAAAAACCCGCACGGTGAAGGCTTCCGCTGAAGAGCTGGCGGAGGACTTTCCGCCGCACTTTCCAGGGACCCGCTGCGTCTTTCTTGACGAACAGCACCGCTGTCAGTGGCAGCTCCGCGCGGTGGAGGAGGGGAGGCATCCCTGGTATTACAAGCCGACTTCGTGCTGGATGCATCCTGTCCTTTTGAAGAAGCAGGACGGGCGCCCGCTGCTCACCGTGGTCTCGCGGGAGCAGGATGAGGGCGGCTTTGCCAGCCACACTCCCTGCGGGCGTGAGACTGCGGGAGCCCTACCGGGCCGCGAAGCTTTGAAGATCGAGCTGGAGATGCTGGGCGCGATTTCCGGCCGTGATCTCTTCGGCGAGCTGAATGCACCCGGCTGGTAGTTTTACCCCGGCTCCGGAGTGAAGGCGCGGGTTTCGAAGCGCATCAAGTCCGGAATGAAGGTCAGCGGAATGCTGCCGGTGGGGCCGTTACGATTCTTTGCGAGTACGAGTTCTGCCTCGCCGTCATCCTCGTCACGGTCTTCCTGATTCTCGGCGTAATAGACCTTCCGGTAAAGAAGTCCCACCATGTCGGCGTCCTGCTCAATCGATCCCGATTCCCGCAGATCGGACATGCGCGGGACTCCGAGCGAGGAGCCACTGCGCCCTTCCGGACCGCGGTTCAGCTGGGCCAGCACGATGACAGGGACATTGAGTTCCTTCGCCAGAGCCTTCAGGCCGCCGGAGATCTCCGCGATCTCACGTTCACGGGAATTGGTGGCCTGCTTCGAGGTGGACTTCATGAGTTGGAGGTAATCGATCGCGATCACACTGATGCCATGATCCCGGGCCTTTCGCCGAGCCTTGGCGCGGAGGTCATTGATGGAGATGCCTGCAGTGTCATCGATGAAGAGCTTCGACTCCGCAATCTCGGTGGAGGCCACCTTGATCCTTTTTAAGTCGTCCCGGCTAGGCTGATACCCCTTGGTGAGCTTGGCGAACTGGAATCGGGCGCGCGAAAAGACGAGACGCTGCACGATTTGCACCGTGGACATCTCGCAGGAGAAGACCATCGCTGGTTTCCCGGAAGTCACTGCAATGTGTTCCACGATGTTCATCATGAAGGAGGTTTTACCCATCGAGGGACGGGCTGCGATGACGAACATATCCGGTGCTTTCAGGCCGTTCGACATCTTATCCAGCTCACTGTAGCCACTCGTCATCCCCGTGATTCCACGGTCACCAGCCAGGAATTCCTGGAGGTAGTTCATGACCTCATTCACCGCTGATTTCACCGTGAGTTCGGTGGTGGTCTCAGCGGACTCGCGGATTTCGAGGACCTTTTGCTCCACTGAATCGAGGAATTCCCCCACATCCTCCGGGTCTTCGTGGGCCGTGGTGATGGACTCGGTGCAGGATTTAATGATGCCACGCAGGGTGGCCTTGTCCTTGACGATATTCAGGTGCGAGTCGAAGTGCGCCGCTGTGGGAGCGTAGGTGTAGATCTCGGTGAGAGTAGCCGGCCCCCCGATGGTGTCCAATAGGTCCCGATCGATCAGGTGCTGCGTGAAGGCCACCAATTCCACGGTCTTTCCGGCTTCGAAGTGCTCTTGCAGGATTTCGAAGAGCTTCCCGTGCGAAGGAATGTAGAAATGCCCCAGCGTCAGGGAGCTCTCCATCGCCCGCCCGATGTATTCCTCGGGATTCTGCAGCATGGAACTGAGGATACTTTTTTCCGGCCCCTCGGCATGCGGAGGCACGATCATATCGTCCGGCTTTTTGCTCCCGTCTTGAAGCTTTGGGCCGCCCTTCTTCTTTTTAAAGGGAGGATCATCCTGATTCATCGCCATGCGTGCGAGAGTGCCGTAGACGAGTGACCGCTGACAATGGTGATAGCTGTGAACAAGGTAGAATTTTTTCTCATTCAGTGATCATCCACGTCGAAGCCCGCCTGCTCCAATGCCAACGTGCCTGCTCCCACAATCCCGGCTTCATTTCCGAAGCGTGCGGGCAGGATTTTCAGGTTGTCTTTGAAGGCGTCACTCAGCTGGGAGTGGAGCGATTTCGTTAGCGGGCCGAAGAGCAGGTCGCCTGCTTTTGCCACTCCGCCCCCGATAATCAGGGCCTCCGGATTCAGGAGCCAACAGCAATTCATCAGCGCGGTGGCGAGTTTTTCAGCCACTCGTTCCCAGATTCGGATCGCGATTTCGTCACCTTTCAATGCCGCCATCGTCAGTTTAAGTGGGCTGCATTCCCCCGCTAAACGGTCAATCCCGGCTGCGGCATAGGCCTTGAAGGCCATGTCGGTGATCTGCTGGTTCCCAATGTAGTCTTCCAATGATCCCCGGTTACCGTAAGCACCCATCGGGCCGGTGTAATCGATCGAAGTCTGACCCACTTCGCCGGCCGCATAGTTCGCGCCACGGACCATTCGGCCATCGATCACAATCCCTCCGCCGACTCCGGTTCCCAGCGTGATCGCCACGAGATGCTTCAGCCCGCGTCCCGCTCCGCGCTTCCACTCGGCATAGGCCATGCAGTTCGCATCGTTCTCCACCGTAACGGGGAGATTGGTCAGCTTATGAAGTTCTCGCTTTAGGTAAATTTTTTTCCAGCCCTTCACATTGGTGAGCTGGTGTACCATCCCGGTTGGAAAATCGACGAAGCCCGGCATTCCCACACCCACCGCTTCGATGCCCGGGTGCTTCTTCCGTAGCTCTCCGATCACCTCATGAATCCGGTGAATTAGGGGAGGGGCCTCCTCGTAAATCTGGGTGTTGATCCGCTCCGCTTCGTCGATGATATTACCGCGATAGAGCACACCGGTTTTTACCGAGGTGCCGCCGAAGTCGATGCCGATGGCCAGAGGAAGGTCACTCATTGATGGGGAAAGTTTAGGTGGGCGCCGGATGGCTAGCCACGATTGTTTTGCGAATTATCATTCAGATCACCGATCATCCGGATCCCCCGCAGGGTCAGATCGGTATCCAGATGCTTGATCTCCGCCAGTCCCTTGGCAATGAGTGCCGCATCCCCGCCCGTCGCGATCACGATGGGATTGCCGCCCAGCTCAGCCACGACCGCTGTGAGGATCTCGCGAATGAGACCCCGGTATCCCACCACCGCGCCCACTTGCATCGCGTCCTCGGTGCTGCGCCCGATTGCCGAGGTCGGCTCCTCCAGTTTGATTTCTGGGAGCAGAGCCGTCCGGCGGTGGAGGTAGTCGCGCAATGAAGCCGTCCCCGGAGCAATGACCCCGCCAAGGTAGGACCCAGTGTTCGAGATGATATCGAAGGTCACCGCCGTCCCGAAGTCGATCACCACTGCCGGTCCGCCATACTCGGCGAAGGCCGAGGCCGAGTTAGCCAGACGGTCCGCTCCAATTTGCTCCGGTTTCGGATAATCAATACTGATCGGCATCTCCGAGTGACAGGAGATCCGGTGCACGGGCACCTCCAGTGATTCACTAATGATTAACGCCACCTCCGGCACCACTGAGCACAGGGTCGCCCGCGTAAAGTCCACACCTTTCAGAGCCGCCGTCAGGGTTTCCGCAGAGATCTCTGCCGTCGGGATCACCGCGCGCCACTCTGATAATGCCTCCCCGGCTGAGAGGGCGAGTTTGGTCCGGGTGTTCGAATTATCGATGAGCAGGTGCATCAATTACGCTCCAAAATCTCCACCTCATAGCCGTCCGGATCGGTGATGAAGGCCATCTTCCGTTCGCCGGAGGAAAATTTTTCACGCCATCCCTCGGGCCAGATTTCAATCCCTGCCTTTTCCAGTTCGTCGCAGTAATTGATGATATTTGCCACCCCCACTGCGGTGTGCACTAGGTCCTCCGGTACTTCTACTTTGTAGTCGGGAGAATAGGTCAGCTCCAGGAAGTGGTCGTTACCCGGCAGGTGCATGAAGGCCAGTTCATTGCCCTGCGGTGACTTTTTTTGCTCGCCCGGCTCGAAGCCCACCTTCTTGTAGAACTCAATGGAAGCGGCAGGGTCCGAGACACGGATGCGGGTGTGGAGAAACTGAATCATGCGCAGAGTGTGAGGTCATCCCGTCCTGCTGTGAAGTGTGGAGTTGCGGGCGCGGGGGTGGCGGAGTAGGTATCCCCCGTCTTGAAATCATTTAGTTGGACCCTCGCACTGCGGTATCTCAATCCGCTCCGCACCTTCGTCTCGGTCATTACCCTCATTTCGCTCATCGGCGTCGCCCTCGGAGTAGGTGTTCTCATTGTCGTTCTCTCTGTCCACAACGGCTTCGAGCGAAACTTGAAGGACATGCTCCTCGGCTTCTCGCCCCATGTCATCGCATACCCCAATGACCGCGCACTCGATGACTACGAGGACCTAGAGCAGACCTTCGGTTCCCGTCCTGACGCCAAAAGCGCCTATGCCTACATCGATGGCTTTATCCTTGTCGATTCCGACCTCTGGCGAAAGCCCGCCAACTTCCGTGCCATCAATACCAACAATGAGGACCAGGTCGCCGCGTTGGAAGATCTTCTGGATAAGGAAAACTACCCGGAGAGTAAGTCTAACATGGGCATGGACGACTACGTCGTGGTCTCGAAGCTCATGGCCGAAGCGATGGATCTGCAAGTCGGCGACAAGCTCCGTCTCATCGCTGCCAGCAACCTCGATCAGGTCATGGCCGTTTACAACGTCCCGGACGAAAAAGCCTGGGACCTCTACACCGAAACCTTCGAGGATTTCCAGCAGCGGGTGCAATCCCTCCTCGCCTCTGAGGGCGACATTGAAAAAGCCGAACAAGCCCCCATCCAAGAAGCCCTCAATCTCATCAAAGGTCTCCTCGTCGATGAAGACGGCGAAGCCAGCGAGATGCGTCCAGTTGAGAAGAGGGTTCTCATTGAGATTATCGATCTC
This sequence comes from uncultured Verrucomicrobiales bacterium, assembly GCA_937969125.1. Lineage (GTDB taxonomy): Bacteria > Verrucomicrobiota > Verrucomicrobiia > Verrucomicrobiales > Akkermansiaceae > SW10. Next base: position 30,604 of record CALBVA010000299.1, read on the forward strand.
TTCGCCTACGATGACACCCGCAGCGTCGGCTCGAAAACCGAAGTCATCCTCCCCGCCGGGACCAAGGCTTCCGTCCTCGAAAAGCTCACCTTCCTCCGCGAACTCGACCTCGAAAAGGCGGACAATCAGGCTTTTCGCGACATTGAAGAATTCGTCGTCCCAAAGACTCTCACCGTCTATGGCGTTTACGCAGACACCCAACGCAGTCAGGGACCGGCTCTCTTTCTACCGCTCCACATCGGACAGGACTTCAAGGGGCTGGAAGGCACTGTCGATGCTCTCGGGTTCATCTTGAAGGATCCTTACCACGCCGGCCAATCCGCCGACGCGCTGCGCGCCGATCTCGGGCCGAATTGGACCGTCTATAGCTGGATGCAGACCCACGCCACTCAGTTCGCGCTGGTGAAGACGGAGAAGCTCATGATCAGCTTCGCGCTTTCCTTCATCACCCTCCTTTCCGCCTTCAGCATCATGGCCGTGATGTATACCGTGACGGTGCAAAAGCGCCAGGAGATTGGTGTGATGAAGGCCCTCGGTGCCCGGCCCTCGCAGATCGTGCGGGTTTTCCTCTATCAGGGCATCATCGTCGGCGTCGCCGGTAGCCTTCTCGGCCTCGGCCTCGGCCTCCTCGCAATCAAGTTCCGCGAGAACA
>CALBVA010000300.1 GCA_937969125.1 uncultured Verrucomicrobiales bacterium
CCGGCGCGGGCAAGAACCTCTGGACGATACCTTTGCAAGGTGGCCTCGTCCGAAAAATCGAGTCCGAGAAGAGCGCGGCCCACGCGCTCGCCGGAGTAGGTATAGTTGAAATAACAGAGGCTTACGAAATCACTGAGATCACTCATGAAGCCGAGAAGGGCACCGGCGCGTTCGGGGAATTCCACCTCAATGAAAAGCGGGGCGTGAAAAAGAGCGGGAGTGAAAGGGATGACGCGGTAGCGGGCGCGGGGAAACTCCGAGACATCCGTCGCGCCGCCTTGATGGCCGGCTAGCCATTCCGCGAAGCTATCCTCCTCCGCTTCGGGGACATCGAGGGTGAGGACAGGGAGCTGCGGATCATTAGCGGTACGTCCATACTGGAGATCGGTGATATTGATCCCATGTGGAAGATCGCTGAGGAGCTTCACGAGTGAGCCTGATTTCTCCGGAATGGCGAACTGCCAGCTGCGAGTGGGGCGCGGAGTGATCCCGGCGAGGCGCGAGATATCAGAAAGCTTCGCGAAGTCCATATTAGCACCGCAGAGGATGGTGAGGACCTTTTCTTCTCCGGTGGCACGCCCTTCCCGAACGTCCTTGAGATACCCGGCGAGACTCATCGCTCCGCTAGGCTCCGGAATGACGCGGAGGCCATCCCAATGCGCCTTGATCGCGGAAGAGACCTCGCGATTCGTGACAGTGATGAACTCATCGATCTGAGTACGGCAAATCTCGTACGTGAGCTCTCCCACTTGCATCACGGCGGTGCCGTCGCAGAAGACATCGACGTAATCGAGCGGAACTGGACGGCCCGCTCCAATGGCGGCGGCCATGGAAGCCTGGTCAGCACCCTCGACGCCGATGATCTTCACACCGGGCCAGGAGCTTTTCAGCAGAGTGGAGACGGCGGCCGCCATGCCTCCACCACCGATGGCAATGTAGACGCGGTCAAAGGGACCTTCGCCGGAGGTGAAGATTTCATCGGCAAGAGTCCCCTGCCCCGCCATGACCTCCAGCGAATCGTAAGGCGGGATGAAAGTGGCACCGGTGCGGTCTGACTCAGCGAGGGCAGCGGCCTGGGCTTCGGAGAAGCTGTCGCCGACGAGCTCAATCGCGACGTGATTCCCGCCATGGGAAAGAACGGCCCGCTGCTTCACCATCGGGGTGGGCTTGGGCATGAAGATGCGGGCCTGCGCTCCGAGGCGGCGAGCGGCGAGGGCGATGCCTTGGGCGTGATTCCCGGCGGAGGCTGCGACGATTCCGGCGTCCCGCTCCTCAGGAGTGAGGCAGGACATGGCATTAAAGGCACCACGCCATTTGTAGGCTTTGATAGGGCCGAGGTCCTCGCGCTTCACCCAGACGGGATGGGCCAATCCCTCCACGTCCATCGGCTGAAGTGGGGTGGCTTCACCAACCTGATAGACCCGGGCGCGGGCCTGATGAATGGCGGAGAGAAGTTGTGCGGGGAGATTAGCCGGACTCACGGAGAGGTGTTGGCAGAATCGGGGTCGCTTGACAATCCACTGCAGCTACGAAGTAAATGCGGTCCATATGCATAGGGCTATACATGCAGCAGCCCTGTCGGCCTCCGAAGAAACTGATCAGGGCTGCTGTCCCCCCCAAAGTGTTGAAATCTGATATAAAGCTGACCAATTTCCACGACATATCAAGGGAATCTTTGAAAAAAGTTTGAACGGAAGAATGGGAATTAGCCTGTTCAAGGCACCCGAAGGTCCTAGAGTCCCGATGAAATGAGCGACGAAACCCCGTCTTCACAGCCACAGTCCACTTCCGAAGAATTAATCGCGGTCCGCCGTGAAAAATTAGGAAGACTTAAAGAATTGGGTATTGATCCGTATGGAGCTGCCTTCGAAACAGACACCACACCAGGTGAGCTGAAGGCTGAATTCGCTGATGGAAAATCGGTGAAACTAGGCGGACGTTTACTTGCGATCCGCGATATGGGGAAATCGGTCTTTGCAACGATCGGCGACGCTCACGGCCGCATTCAGATCTACCTGAACCAAAAAGGAGTCTCCGAGACTGATTGGGCTGCTTATCAGTGCCTGGATCTCGGTGACTGGATCGGAATTAAGGGGGAGACCTTCACGACCGGAAAGGGTGAGCCTTCGGTGAAGGTGGAAAAATTGACCGTTCTCTCAAAGGCGCTACGCCCGATGCCGGATAAGTGGCACGGATTGTCCGACCGGGAGACGAAGTATCGCAAGCGCCACCTCGACCTGATGTCGAATCAGGAGAGTGCCGATCTCTTTATCATGCGGTCGAAGATCGTGGCAGAGATCCGGAACTTCCTACATGAGCGAGGGTATCTGGAAGTGGAAACGCCGATGCTGCATGATGTGGCGGGCGGAGCGGCGGCGAAGCCCTTCGAGACGCATCACAATGCGCTGAGCATGCCGCTGACGATGCGCATCGCGCCAGAGCTGCATCTGAAGCGCCTGCTGGTGGGCGGGCTGACGAAGGTCTTTGAGCTGAATCGCAACTTCCGGAATGAGGGAATCTCTCGCCGTCACAATCCCGAGTTTACCATGCTGGAGGCTTACCAAGCTTACGGTGACTTTGAAATCATGGCCGATCTGGTGGAGGAGATGGTATGCCATCTCGCCGAGAAATTCTTTGGCACGCTGAAGATCGAACACAAGGACGAGAACGGTGAGCCGCTCCGGACGCTGGATCTTTCGAGACCCTGGAAGCGGACTCCTTATAAGGACCTCATTCGAGGTGCTGCCGGAAACGATTGGTTCGACCTCACGCCGGAGGAACGCCGCAACAAGGCGAAGACGGAATTCAAGCTGGAGATCCACGACCACCTCGAGGACTACGAGGTGACGCAGCAGGTCTTCGAGAAGTTGGTGGAGGAACACACCTTCGACCCGTGCTTCGTGACTCATGTGGACTCGAAGTTGATTCCTCTGGCCAAGGAGAACCCAGAGGATCAGTCGATCATCGATGTCTATGAGCTCATCATTAACGGGCAGGAAATCTCTCCCGGTTACTCGGAGCTCAATGATCCCGACGTCCAGCGTCGTCGCCTCCATGAACAAAGCGGTGGCGAGGCTCAGGAGATCGATGAGGACTTCGTGGAGGCACTGGAACACGGAATGCCGCCAGCGGGCGGGATTGGCATCGGTATCGACCGGCTCATCATGCTGCTGACTGGTGCTCCGACAATCCGCGATGTGGTGCTCTTCCCGCAGCTGAAGCGGAAGGATTGATCAGGAACAAATCTCTTAACAAAAAAAGCGGCTCCCTTTCCGGAAGCCGCTTTTTTATGAATTGAGATCGGAGAGAATTACTTCCCCCAGGCTTTGAGGAGCGATTGACCCATTTCGGAAGGGGTCTCGGCGACCACGATTCCGGCATCGGCCATGGCTGCTTTCTTAGCCTCGGCAGTTCCCTGCCCGCCGGAGACGATGGCACCAGCGTGACCCATGCGGCGTCCCGGAGGCGCGGTAGCACCGGCGATGAATCCGGCGACGGGCTTTTTGCAGTTCTCCTTAATCCAGGCCGCGGCTTCTTCCTCTGCGGATCCACCGATCTCACCGATCATAATGATCGCTTCAGTCTCGGGGTCCTCATTGAAGAGCTTAATGATATCGAGGTGAGAGGTGCCATTGATGGGATCTCCACCGATGCCGACGCAGGTACTCTGACCGTAACCGAGCGAAGTGACCTGCCAGACCGCCTCATAGGTGAGGGTGCCAGAGCGGGAAAGGATGCCCACGTTCCCCTTCTTATGAATGTAGCCGGGTGCGATGCCGATGCGGCAGCCGCCGGTGGAATTCTCCCCGGTTCCGGGAGTGACCACGCCTGGGCAATTCGGTCCGATGAGGCGGGTCTTTGATCCACGCATGTATTCCTTAACCCGCATCATGTCCATGACGGGGATGCCCTCGGTGATGGCGACGACGAGGTCGACTCCGGCATCGACAGCTTCGAGAATGGCGTCAGCCGCAAAGGGCGGCGGGACAAAAATGGCGGAAGCGGTGGCTCCGGTTTCCTTGACGGCGTCACTGACGGTGTCGAAGACGGGGACCTTGTGATCGGCGTGATCAAAGGTCTGGCCGCCCTTTCCAGGGGTAACTCCGGCGACCAGAGCGGTGCCGTAATCCAGGCTAAGGCCGGCGTGGCGTCCGCCAAATCCACCGGTGATTCCTTGCACCAGAACCTTGGTGTCTGCGTTTACGAGAATAGACATTGAAAAAAGTGATTAGGTTACTTGGTTATTGAGTGAAGAAGTTACCGAGAACTAGACGGAGGCGACGGCTTTTTTAGCAGCATCAGCGAGGTCCTCTGCACCGGTGATGGCGAGACCGGAGGCCTTCAGGGTTTCACGACCGGCGGCGACGTTATTGCCTTCGAGGCGAACAATGAGCGGAAGCTTCAAGCCGGTTTCCTTAACTGCGGCCACCACTCCTTCGGCGATGACGTTGCAGTCCATGATGCCTCCGAAGATGTTGATGAGGATCGCTTCGACCTTGGGATCGGATTGGATGATGTTGAAGGCTCCAATGACCTGCTCTTTCGTGGCACCACCGCCGACGTCGAGAAAGTTAGCAGGATCACCACCGGCAAACTTAATGGCATCCATGGTCGCCATGGCGAGGCCGGCTCCATTGACGAGACAGGCGATATTGCCATCCAGACCGATGTAGCTGAGGTCGAACTCGGAGGCGGCGACTTCGCGCGGATCCTCCTCCTCGGTATCGCGGTAGGCGAGGACCTCGGGGTGGCGATAGAGGGCGTTGTCATCGAAGCCGAATTTGGCATCGAGAGCGAGGACCTCACCGTCCTTGGTTTCGACGAGCGGATTAATTTCCACCATATCGCAATCGAGTGAGATGAAGAGCTTGTAGAGATTTTTCAGGAGCTTGCCAAAGGACTTGGCGGCCGGTCCCTGGAATCCGAGGGCAGCGGTGAGCTTACGCACTTCGTAGCCCTGCAGGCCGGCGAGCGGGTGAATCAGCTGCTTGATGATTTTCTCCGGGCGGTTCTCGGCAACTTCCTCGATGTCCATGCCACCTTCGGTCGAGGCGACGATGACGGGGCGCGAGGTATCGCGGTCCATGAGCAGAGAAAGGTAGTATTCATGCTTAATCTCGACGGCATCGGCGACCATGACCTTGCGGACCAAGCGACCTTCCTCACCGGTCTGCTTTGTGACGAGGGTCTCGCCGATCATTTTCCCGGCGAATTCGCCGATTTCCTCGGCGCTTTTGGTGAGGTGGACGCCGCCCTGGAAGCCATTTTTGAAGGTGCCCTTGCCCCGGCCACCCGCGTGTACCTGAGCCTTCACGACCATGAGGTCGGAGCCGATTTCTTCTGCGATGGCTTTCGCCTCTTCAGCTGACTCAGCCATCTTGCCCCGCGGACTGGGGACTTCAAAACGGTCGAACAGCTCCTTTGCTTGATATTCGTGGATATTCATGCCGGAAACTTGCGGCAAGCTAACGGGAGGCGGAGCCTGCGCAATGCTTAATTCTGTCTGGAAAATCCCCTTCCCTCCCCCGCTCCCACCAGTCAATCTCCCCACGCAATGCCCTTGCTCGACGTTCAGAATCTCACCACCCGTTTTCACACTCGAAATGGCGTCGTTCACGCTGTGGAGGACGTGTCATTCAGCCTCGACCCAGGCGAGACCCTCGGAATCGTCGGCGAGTCCGGCTCTGGAAAATCAGTAACCTGTTACTCCATGTTGGGGCTCATTCCAAAGCCTCCGGGTAAGATTCACGCGGGCACAGCGATGTATGAGGGCACGGATCTGCTCCAGGCCTCTGAGTCGGAGCTGCGCAAGATTCGCGGTATGAAGATCTCCATGATCTTCCAGGATCCCATGACCTCACTGAATCCCTACCTGCGTATCTCGACCCAGCTCACCGAGCCGCTCGAGCTGCACGAAGGACTGAAGGGTAAGCCCGCCCTCCATCGTGCCATCGAAGCACTGGAGGAGGTGGGGATTCCCGAGGCTTCTAAGCGCATCAAATCTTACCCTCACGAATTTTCCGGCGGGATGCGTCAGCGGGTCATGATTGCCATGGCTCTCATCACGCGGCCCGATCTCCTCATCGCGGACGAGCCCACCACCGCGCTCGATGTCACCGTGCAGAAGCAAGTGCTGGATCTCATCAAGGACCGCCAGCGCGAACTCGGCACCGCTGTCATCCTGGTCACCCACGATCTCGGGGTGGTTTCGCAAGTTTGTGATCAGGTCAACGTCATGTATGCCGGCCGCGTAGTGGAGTCCGCCACTTCGGATGATCTCTTCGCCCATCCGCGCCACGCCTACACACGGGCATTGTTAAAAAGCATCCCCGCGATGCACGCGAAAGGGGAACGCCTTTATACCATCCCCGGCCTGCCCCCGACCCTCAATAGCCCGCCCACCTCGTGCTCATTCCAGCCGCGCAATACTCTCGGAGATGCTTCTCAATGCGCCTCTGATCACGCTCCTCCGCTGACTGAGATCGCGCCCGGTCATCGGGTTCAGAATTGCCCCGGCTGCCTCGCCTAACGTCAGATGCAGGCACAAATCGAAGGCTTCATTATCTATCTCGCCACCGAGCGGGGCCTCTCGACCGCCTACCAACTCTCCGTCCGACAGACCCTGGACAAGCTCATCCCCTGGTGTGCCAAAAACGGCCACCAACAATGGCGAGACATTGGTCTCGATGAACTCTCATCCTTCCTGACTCACCTGCGGAAGTCGGACCTCGATCCGGCCTCCCTCCGAATCTCTCTCGTCCATCTCAAGGTCTTCTTCCGCTTTCTCCAAAAGCGCCACTACATCGAGATCGATCCCGCCGAGCCACTCCTCGCGCCAAAGACCTCCGCCAAGCTGCCGGAGACCCTGAATGCCGAAACCGTGACCGGCCTGCTCAATTCCATCGACCGCGAAAAGCGGCTCGGCAAGCGCGACCTTGCCATCCTCGAACTCTTCTATGCCTCCGGCCTGCGGCTTTCCGAGATTTGCAATGCACGCCTGGAATCGCTGGATCTGGATGACCAATTCCTACGCGTCACCGGCAAGGGAAATAAGACCCGCCTCGTCCCCGTTGGCCAAAAAGCCCTCACCGCCCTGCAATCCTACCTCAGTTCGGAGCGGCCCACCTTGGTCAGCAAGAAGACCAGCTCCCACATCTTCCTCTCCGTGCGAGGCGGTCCGCTCTCTCCCGATCGTGTCCGCCAGATCGTGAAGGAACGCGCGAAACAGGCCGGCATTGACCAAAATATCTACCCGCACCTCCTCCGTCACTCCTTCGCCACCCACCTGCTGGAGAACGGAGCAGACCTACGTGTCATTCAGGAACTCCTTGGCCACGCTGATATCTCCACCACCCAGATCTACACCCACGTGGACCAGAAGCGCCTGAAGGCCGTCCATAAAAACCACCATCCACGCGGCTAGCCGGGCGGGGCGGTCAATTTCGCCCTCTCATGAAAATTTCCCGCCTCCCCGTCTTTGCGGTTCACCTCACCCCCGATCCGGCATAAAAGCCTCTCAGTAAAATCATGGACACACTCCGCACATTCCCTAACGGCTCCTTCCACTCGCTTCCCGCGCTCAAAGAACTCGGCATCGCTGATGTCTCCCGCCTGCCCGTCTCCATCCGGATCGTGCTCGAGTCTCTCCTCCGCAATTGCGACGGCCGCAAGGTCACCGAAGAAGACGTGACAAACCTCGCCAATTGGCAGGCCAAATCTCCCGGAGATTACGAAGTCCCCTTCACCGTCGCCCGCGTCGTCCTACAGGATTTCACCGGTGTCCCACTCGTAGTCGACCTCGCCGCGATGCGCGATGCCGCCAAGAATGCCGGAGCCGATCCCGCCATCGTCGAGCCTCTCGTCCCTGTCGATCTCGTCATTGACCACAGTGTCCAGGTTGACTTCGCCGGTAGCCAATCCGCCCTCAATCGAAACCTCGAAATCGAGTTCATCCGTAACAAGGAACGTTACGAATTCCTCAAGTGGGGCCAGCAAGCCTTCGATACCTTCGGCGTGGTCCCTCCAGGCATCGGCATCGTTCACCAAGTCAACCTCGAGCACCTCGCAAAAGGTGTCCTTAACAAGGAAGACGTCTTTTACCCGGATACCCTCGTCGGCACCGACTCCCATACCACTATGATCAACAGCCTCGGCGTCGTCGGTTGGGGCGTGGGCGGCATTGAAGCGGAAGCTGCTATGCTCGGCCAGCCTGTGACCTTCCTTGTCCCCGAAGTCGTCGGTGTTTATCTTCATGGCGAGATCGCAGAAGGCGTCACCGCCACCGACCTCACCCTCCGCATCACCGAGATCCTTCGCACCCACGGCGTCGTTGGAAAATTCGTGGAATTCTACGGACCCGGAGCCGAGGCCCTCAGCCTCCCTGACCGCGCTACCATCGCTAACATGGCCCCCGAATACGGTGCTACCATGGGCTTCTTCCCCATCGATTCCGAGACCATCGCCTACCTCCGCGGCACCGGCCGCTCGGAAGAACTCTGCGCCACCATCGAAAATTACTTCAAGGCTCAGGAAATGTGGGGCATCCCACAAAAAGGTGACATTGATTTCACCGATGACCTCTCGCTCGACCTCTCCACCGTCGTCCCTGCTGTCTCCGGGCCCAAGCGCCCGCAGGACCGCATCGACGTCCCCGCCCTCGGCAGCAAGTTCAATGAGCTCTTCACCGCTTCGGTCGCAGACGGCGGCTTCGGTCGTGATGCCTCCACCCGCAATGACGTCGCTGAATTCGACCTCACCGCCCCAGCCGGGTTCTCACCCGAAGGCGCGCAACTTCTCAATGCCGACAGCAATCCCGACAACGACGTCGCGATTGAAACCGCAGGCCAAAAGATCGCTCTCCAACACGGCAGCATCCTCATCGCCGCCATCACCTCTTGCACCAACACCTCCAACCCAAGCGTCATGCTCGCTGCCGGATTGGTCGCCAAGAAAGCAAATGAACTCGGCCTCACCGTCCCACCTTACATCAAGACCTCCCTCGGACCGGGTTCCCGCGTTGTCACCGACTACCTCGAAGCCACAAACCTCCAAAAGGAACTCGATCAACTCGGATTCGAAACCGTCGGCTACGGCTGCACCACCTGCATCGGAAATGCCGGCCCGCTTAATCCCGAGCTCGAAAGCACCCTGAAATCAAAAGACCTCGTCTGCGCCTCCGTCCTCTCTGGAAACCGCAACTTTGAAGCCCGCATTCATGGCTC
>CALBVA010000301.1 GCA_937969125.1 uncultured Verrucomicrobiales bacterium
CCGTCATCGACTACCGTCACCAATTTACCACGCCCGGTCCTCGCGTGATCAAGGCCACGTTGGAAGGCAATGACGATCTCGTCGGGGATGACCTTTCCGAGCGTGCGGTTTGGGTAAAGAAGACCCTGCCGGTCCTCATTGTCGATGGAAACGCCGGAGCGTCCTTCTTCGAACGCGGCGGAGGATACCTCGGGCTTGCCCTCGCTCCGGTCGGCGAAAATGAAGAGGTTTTTGTCGATCCCCGCGTCATCAATCCTGCCGCCCTCGGACGCGAGGATCTCGCTCAAACTTCAGTCATCGTTCTTGCCGATGTCCCGCGCCTCCCCACGAAAGTTTCCGCCAAGGTCGTCGACTTTGTCCTTAGTGGAGGCGGCCTCTGGATCATCGCGGGGCCAAAGATCGAACCTGCCTTCTACCAAAACTGGAACGGCGGCGACGGCCCGGTGCTCCCCGCCGTCCTAGGTGAAATGACCACCCCGTCGGATGGCGTCAGCCCCGCGCCCGGCAGCTTCGATCATCCTGCTCTGCGCCTCTTCACTGAGTCCGCTGGCAAGGACCTCGGCTCCGGGCTTGTGGAAGGCTATCACCTTACCGATGGTCTCGCCGAGGGTGGGCAGGCCGCTGCGCGCTTCACGGATGGCGGTCTCTTTCTGGCGACCCACAGCTACGGCAGCGGGCGCATCCTTCTCGCCACCACCGCGCTCGATGCCCGCCTCGGGAATCTCCCTGCCCGGCCTAGCTTCGTGCCTTTCGTCCACGAAATCACCAACTGGCTCGCGGGTGGACAGGAAGTCGATCTGAATGTCCGTGCCAGCTGGTCACCCACGCTGGCCCTACCCGGCGGAGGAGGACTCCGTGGTCGCTATTTCGAGGTGAAGTCCGGCCGGGAAATCCTCTCGCGCATCGATCCTGTTATCGACTTCCAGTGGCGTGGAGGGGCGGTCGCGAAGTCTCTCCCACAGGATAATTTCCGCATCGAGTGGACCGGTTCTTTAATGCCTCCCACGACCGGCGAATACACTTTCGAGGCCAACGCGGATGACGACTTCACCCTCACTCTGGACGAGGAAGAAGTGCTCAAGGTATCCCTCCCAGGTGGTTCATCGCAGAAGGTCTCTCTTGTCGCCGGAAAGCCTGTTTCCTTCCGCGCGGAGTTTGTTGAGGAATGGGGTGAAGCTTTCATTACCCTCCGCTGGATCCGTCCCAATGGCGTGCGGGAAGTCATTCCTGCCACCGCCTTCCTCGCAGTGGGTGAGGGGCAGGAAAATCACCTTCTCGGCGAGGCTGATGCCACCGATCCGATCGGGCACGCTCGCGAAGTGGTCGGGCTTCAGGGACGTCGCGGACGTCTCATCGAGGTCAGCGGCTCTGCTCTCCCCGGCGAATATAAGGTCGGCATTCCCGCCACTCTTCAGCCTGCTCTTTCCGGACAGCAAGACGTGCCGCTGGTGGTGCTGCGTGAGCCGGGTGAGAGCCTCTTTGAACCCTGGAATGATGACGACCGTAATCTCATCCGCCGCGAGATCGATCTCGTCGAATTGGGCTCCATTGACGACCTCCTCTCCGTCCTGCGCGGCGAGGGATTCGGTCGGGAGATTTGGAAGGTCCTGGCTCTCGCCGCACTCGTTCTTTTCTTCCTGGAGATGCTCCTCGCCCGCTGGGTCTCGAAGTCCCGCAAGGCCGGCGAGGAGGTGAAGATTGATTTCGAAAAACGCCACGAGGTCCCGGATGAGTTCCTCAAATCAGTGGCCGGATTGAAGGGAGGTCGTCAATGAATGCCCTCAAGTCGCTGTTCCGCGTCATCGTGATTTTCCTCGCGCTTTGGGGAGTCGTCTTGCTTCTCAGTAACTGGCTCACCGTGAGTCCGCTTTGGCCGGCTTGGATTGTTCCGCTCATCGGTGCGTTGGGAGCGGAGATGATTTTTTGGACCTACCGCTACGAACGCCGGGCTGTCGGCAGCCGCTGTGGCCGCTGTGGCCGCTGGCTCACCGGTCTGCGACTTGCCGAGTTGACGGTCCTTCTGTGGATTCTTCTGCAACCGGTTTGGAGCCGCTTCATTGATCGCGAGATTAAGCGAGAGGTCATTGTCCTCATCGATGACTCGGCCTCCATGAAGCTCGTTGATGAAGGCCAGAGCCAATCCCGCCTCGCTCTCGCACGCTCTCGCTTGCAGGACAGTAATCTCACTGCGGATCTCGATGGTAAGGTCGGCCTCCGTGAAGTGCGGGCCGCCCGCCGTGCTCTCATCGAGGACACCACCGAGGTCGAGGGGTGGGATCAGGCCACCGACCTCGCCGGTGCGATGGAAAGCGTGTTGGATCAGGTTCCGCCGGATCAACTCGCCGGAGTCGTGCTACTCAGTGACGGCCGCCATAATCGGCCCGGTAGCGTGGAGGATGTCGCGCGGCGCTTCGGCATTCTCGATGCCCCCATCGCGGTCATCCCCACTGGCAGCGCGGTCCCGCCGAAGGATGCCGCCATCGTCTCGGTGACCGCTCCGGATTCCGTTTATCTGGGCGACCGCATCCGCGTCGCGGCACTCCTGAAGTTCGATGGCTTCCGAGGACAAAAAGCTACCTTGAAGCTCTACGCCGGAGAGACGGAGCTGGACTCCCGCACTCTTTCCATCCCGCAGGAGAGCTACCGCGAGGAGGTGAAATTTCGCCACGCTCCTGAGGAGGGCGGGGTGGGGGAATATCGCCTCGTCCTGCAATCACTCCCGGAGGAGAAGTTCGCCAATAACAACGAGTGGGACTTTCAGACCGTTGTCAGTGATGCTCGCACCAATGTTCTTCTCATCGATCAACACCCCCGTTGGGAGTTCCGCTACTTGCGAAATCTCTTCTACGGTCGTGATCAATCGATCCACCTTCAGTCTGTCCTCATCTCGCCCGATCGTATCTCCGGCCATATTCCAGAAAAAGTAGTGGCCTCGGCCAGTCGGCCTTTTGGTGAATCCAATGCCACCCATCTTCCTGAATCGGAAGAGGAGTGGCGGAAGTTCGATGTCATCATCATCGGTGACGTCGAGGCAGAGGCTCTCGCGGCGGAGCACTGGGAGATCCTTTCACGCTGTGTTCGTGAGCGGGCTGCTTTACTCATCCTCATCGCCGGTCCGGAATCGATGCCTCATTCCTTTGGATTCGATACTGCGAAGGCCCTCATTCCCGTGAAGTATGAAGCTTCTCGGAGAACGTATTTCGGCAGTGAGGAGCAATTCCGCCTCACCCTGACTAATACCGGAAAGAATCATCCCGTGACTGCTCAGGTCGAAGGACAGCTCCGTAATGAGCAACTCTGGGCCGGGTTTCCTGAGATTCGCTGGCGGCATCCCATCGAGGGGCTCCAGCCCGGAGCAGAGGTCCTTCTGCATGCGGAATCGACCGAGCGGGAGACACGGGCAGTGGATAGCGCGGCAAGTCTTGAGGCGGCCCTTTCCGGTGTCGCGATGCGTCGGGAGCGCGAGGCCGAGAATGCTCTGCTCGTCACCCGGCAGACCGGGGCGGGAAAGGTCGCGATGCTGCTCACCGACCGGACCTGGCGGCTGCGTGAGGGAGCGGGGGATATTTATCATCACCGCTTCTGGGGACAGCTGGTCAGATGGGGAGCTGGGCCGAATCTTCGCTCGGGAAATGAACAGATGCGCCTCGGGACCGATGCCCTGACCTATACCGGCGATGATCGTGTGCGTATCATGGCTCGTCTGCGTGATGAGAACCTTAATCCGAAAATCGATGAGAATCTCATTGCCGAAGTGACCCACGAGTCCGGTCAGACCACCCGCGTGCCGCTGGCGTATCGGGAGGATTCCAATGGCCTCCATGAAAGCCTCGCCGGTCCTTTCCGCAAGCCCGGCACCTATGAGGTGAAGATCCAGGATGACATCGTCACCAGCTTCCGCGTGGTGGGTGCGCGCAGTGCGGTTGAACTTTCCGAGACCACGCTGAATCTTCCGCTGCTGGAAAGCATCGCCGAATCATCCGGCGGTCGAATTCTCGCAGCCGGAGACGAATCCCGCCTCGCTGATCTTTTCCTAAAGGAAGACGAATCCCGCCAGGAACTGCGCGAGACCAGTCTCTGGGACAATTGGCCCACCTTCGCCCTGCTGGGCTTCCTCCTCACCGCCGAGTGGATCCTTCGCCGCAAAAACGGCCTCAGCTAAAAAGTCCAGGAACATCAAAGCGCAAATAAAACAGTCATCTCCTTTTCACTCATTCTATTCCTTGAAGGTAGTTCTCCTCAGTTTATTTCTCTCACAGCCATGACTAGCTCTCTTATCAGCCCAATCAAAAATTTTTCTCTAATGAACAAAGCAATCTTCATTTTCTTCACGAGCATCTCATATGCCGCTGGGCAAGGCTTTGCCAACGGAGTTAAGATTGGTGAAACGAGTGATACCAGCACAGTGCTCTGGACTCGCCTCACAGCAAGGGCAGAGGCTGATCATCGAGTCGAACAATGGGACGAGAACAATCCTCACTGGCAAGCTCCAGGTCTCGCTGGTGCAGTGAGGTTTGTTTATTGGGAATCGGCTTCACCGAACAGGAAAACAGAAACTCCATGGGAAGAGGTGAGTGTTGATGATGACTTTTGTCATCAATTAAAACTAGAAAATTTAAAGCCTGGAACCAGCTATCTTTTCGAGGCGATCGCGAAAAGGAGTCATGCCAAATTTAGCGGAAAATTTACGACGGCCCCCGCCAAAAATTCGACGAAGCCTATCACGTTTGTTGTTTCTACCTGCCAGGATTTCCCGCGACGCGATGATAAGGCCAATGGGCACCAAATTTACAAATCGATGCTAGCGCAGAAGCCCGCATTTTTTGTTCAGACTGGTGATACTCTTTATTATGACAAGCCTAAGCCATACGCCAAAGATGTCGCCACAGCTCGCTATAAGTGGAATCGCCTCTATTCATTGCCTTACCTGTGTTCTTTTCACAGCCAGGTCCCATCTTATTGGATGCATGACGACCACGATCTTCTCAAAGACGACTGCTGGCCCGGCCAGGCTTATGGGGATTTGACTTGGGATCAAGGGCTTAAGGTTTGGCGTGAGCAAATTCCGCAATCTGATAAATCTTACCGCACTTTCCGTTGGGGAAAAAATTTGCAAATCTGGTTGCCAGAGGGGCGTGAATTCCGTTCTCCTAACAACAAAAAAGATGGCCCCCAAAAAACGATTCTCGGAGCTGAGCAATGGGCGTGGCTGGAGCAGTCGATGTCGAATTCCGATGCGACTTTCAAGCTTTACATCTCCGCAACTCCCGTGGTGGGTCCAGATCGAAAAAGAAAAAAAGACAATCACGCGAATAAGGCCTTTGCTCACGAGGGCAAACGTTTGCGCGAATTCTTAAATAGTATCCCGGGGTGTTTTGTTATTAATGGTGACCGCCATTGGCAATATCACTCTGTTGATCCAGATACAGGTTTGAATGAATTTGGAAGTGGGCCCGCTTCAGACGTGCATGCTGCTGGTTTCAGCAAATCACTCCAAGAGGATTGGCAGCCATTTCTGCGAATTAAGGGAGGCTACCTCTCAGTTGAAATCATTGATAAAGTGGCAATAATCCGGCATCACAGCGTGGATGGAAAAGTGATGAACGAAACGAAGATCCAAGCTCAGTGATCAAAGGGTAGCCTCGAGGGTGAGCAGACTAAATCAAATCACCCGCCCATTAACGTCAACTTTGGACACTTGGTTCTTCGAGAAATTTAGTGCGCGATTTTGAGGCTGAGGAGAGGCTAGGAGTCGGTGTGATGGGGCGGTGCTAAATCAGCTTCACAGTTATTTTAACGGTGTGTGAGATAACCCACACTACACGAGGAAAATTGCGCACTTAACCCGTTGATTTTCA
>CALBVA010000302.1 GCA_937969125.1 uncultured Verrucomicrobiales bacterium
TGCGGAATCGCAAACTCTAGTAGATTCTGACCCGGACTACCCAAAATGGCAAACTCTCCGGGCTCGTTGTCTCATGAGCATGGCCAAACTCCATTTGGAGCAAGTCGAAGACGATCAAGCAGCCTCTCAGCTACAGCAAGCCTCAGATATTCTTTTGGCACTGAAAGAGTCCGAAACCCTCCCATCCGAGGATGAAGGACTCCTAAATCTACTGATTACTCTTCAAGAATCCCTCCCAAAATGAAACTCTCATTTTTGCTCAAGGCATCTACCTTATCTATCCTTACACTGAGCACGCTGTGGTCTCAGGAGCCTGAGCTGATCGAGAAAATCAGGACTGTTGAATCATCCCGCCCTCAGCCCTGGGTCGAAGCGAAAGAAGGTCGCATACTCAAGGCTAATGAAATTCTCGCTGCAAGAAAAGATAGCCGGGGCGTGGTTCAGCTCTCCACCAAACGCCATCTTCGAGTAAGGGCGAATTCCAAAATCCGCATTCTTAAAGCACATTTCGGCGAGCGTGATATTGGGCTAGAGGTCCAGAAAGGAGAAATCTACCTCCACAGTCGCGAGAGCTGGCGAGATGCGGTTGTGAGGACACCGACCGTGGAAGCTAAGCCAAAAGGGACACAGTTTATGGTCTCGGTAGCGGATGACGGAACGACAAAATTTACGGTTTTGGAAGGCTCGGTCGATCTTTCAAATCGCTTTGGCCAGCTTGATTTAGCAGCCCATGAGCAAGCGCTCATTGAACCGGGAAAGGCTCCCAGGCGCACAGCTGTGATCAATACTTATAACACCATACAGTGGTGCCTTTATTATCCCGCTATTCTAAATCTCAAAGATCTTCGGTTAACCCGTAGAGAACAACGCCGATTGGACAAGTCCCTAAAAGCTTATCAAAGAGGGGACCTACTACGGGCTCTTGATGGGCTTCCAGCCTCGTTTCGACCGCGGTCAGCAGCGGAGTTAACTTACTACGCCGCGCTGCAACTTGCTGTTGGCGAAGTTGATATTGCACGCCAAACGCTAAAACGAATTCCCCGTTTATCTTCTTCCCGTCGTGCCCTTGAGAATCTCATCGCGGCGGTGACGTTCTTGCCCCAGCCAGAGGATCAACTAACACGTGAAATCCAACTGATGGCCACAGAGCAAACAGAGAGCGGTTGGACCTCGTCCGAATGGTTGGCTCAGTCCTACCTCGCCCAAGCTCATGCGAAACCCGGCTCAATTTCACAAGCGCGAAGACATGTCCTTGAGGCCCTCAAAATAGATCCGGAATTCGCGTTCGCTTTGGTACGATTGGCTGAATTGGAATTTTCTCTCGGAGATAACAAAGCAGCTACAGACGCACTGGAACGCGGACTAAAATTTGCTCTCAGAAATCCACAGGCATGGTCCCTTCAAGGCTTCATCGCCAGTGGTCAAAACAATTACCGGGAAGCCCACGCTGCTTTTGAGAAAGCCATCGAAATCGATAGTTCACTTGGGAATGCGTGGTTGGGACGAGGGCTCCTCTCCATAAAAAAAGGAGATCGCGAGCAAGGTTACAAAGACCTCCGGACTGCTGTCGTCCTTGAACCATATCGCTCGTTCCTTCATAGTTACCTTGGAAAAGCAGCAAGCCTTTTGAAAGACCCGGACAAGAGTGGAATTGAAGACCTCCAACACGCACAGTCACTCGATCCCAACGACCCAACTCCTTCGCTTTACCGTAGCATCCTTGAAAAAGAACAATACCGCTTTAACGATGCGATCGCCTCGCTTGAGGATTCCTTAAGGCAAAATGATAACCGCCGCCTCTATCGTTCTCAGTTTCTCTTGGATCAAGACCGATCCGTCAGGAGCACTAATCTGGCCAGTTTGTTTCGCAACACCGGGATGACCGAGGTTGCGGTCCGAGAGGCAACTCGGGCGGTAGAAGCTGACTACACCAATGCCTCGGCCCACCTATTTTTAGCCAATTCATTTGATACCTTAAGAGACCCCAGTCGCGTCGAGCTACGCTACGAGACACCCTTTTTTCATGAGCTTCTAATGGCAAATCTCTTGGCCCCGGTAGGCGGTGGCCCTCTCTCTCAGTTTGTCTCCCAACAAGAATACTCAAAGATGTTCGAGTCTGACGGATTTGGAGGGAGTGTTCTTACCGAAGCCCGTAGCAATGGACAGTTCGACACGACTGCGTCCCTCTTCGGAACTCAGGGACGGACAAGCATTGGTTTTGATGTGAAGCTGCGAGACGACCCCGGAGACCGTAGCAACTCAGATGATCGCCGTCTTGAGTCGTTTGCCCAGCTCAAGCATCAACCGAATCCTGACAACATTTTCTATTTTTTAGGAAAATACCAAGATCAAGAAAGTGGCGACACTTTGAGAAGCTACCTCAATGATTCCTTGTCTCCGGGTCTGCGCTTTTCAGAAAAACAAGAACCTGGATTGCTTCTTGCCGGCTGGAACCATCGTTGGGAACCCGGCTCGCACACTCTTTTTCTAGCTGGCCGATTGAGCGCCAGCCAAACGCTGACCTCACCCAACTCTCGCCAACTTCTTCTAGGGCGTGACTCAAACGCCCTGCGGCCGGGCTTCATTCAAGGGAGCGGGCTCGGAACCCAATTGACCGATCCGAACTTGGGAGTAACTGACATTGCACTGAACCCTGATTTTTCAGTGAGTTTATCACCAGAGCTACTTGAAGCATTTGCACCATTCTCTGGCCTCGGATCAGTGCAGCGTGTTTCAGCTGGGAATTTTGATTTTGTGACTCATCGAGACATAGTGGTCTATTCTGCTGAACTCCAGCATATTAAAACTTGGGACAATCACACTCTCCTTCTGGGTGGACGGTATCAGCATGGCGACATTGATGCATCGGCAACATTAAACCTACTACCTCCACTTGTTGGCGCATTTACAAATCCTGCTAGCGAGCAGAACATCTCCACCACCTTCGACCGCTACGCCGCATACCTTTACGACTTTTGGTCCCCACGCGATGACCTAACCATCGTCGGAGGTGTTTCCTACGATTCGGTCAGGTATCCGATTAACTTCCGCAATCCTCCTCTCAACCCAAATCGACAGGCTGACGAAAAACTCTCGACTAAATTAGGTTTCACCTACACCCCAATGGATAACCTGACTGCCCGCGGACTCTTTGCACAAAGCCTTGGTGGAGTCACTTTTGACGAGAGCGTCACCTTGGAGCCAGTTCAACTTGCTGGTTTCTCTCAAGCTTATCGCACAGCACTCTCCGAATCACTTGCCGGGTCGGTGGAAACACCTCGCTTTGAAGTTTTGGGCCTCAACTTCGAGGGGAAAATCACTCCCAGCACTTGGTGGGGGCTTTCATTTCAAGATCTGAGTCAGGATGTCAGCCGCTCGGTCGGAGTTTTTAACGGATACGACCTAAATGCTGTGTCTCCAATCAATCCAGTCTACTTCCCCGGGACAACGTCTCAAACCTTACGCTATAGAGAAAAGACAGTGTCCTTCAACATCAATCACCTCATCGGAAAACAATTTTCCATCGGAGCTGGTTATCAATGGACCGACTCGCAGCTACAAACCAAATTTCCCGAGATTCCTGCGACTGTTCAACCACTGCTAGCTGAGCTAAATCAGCAAGCGTCTCTGCACCGGGCTAGCCTCTTCGGAATTTGGAACAGCCCCAGCGGCCTATTTTCAAAGCTAGAGGCAAATTGGTATTCCCAGTCCGTCAGCGACCCGGCCGGCCAACAAACTGGTGGCATGAGCAAGGCCTCTGATTCCACCTTCCAAGTCCATGCTTTTGCCGGATACCGTTTCGCGAGAAACACGGGCCAAATCAGTCTCGGAGTGCTCAACTTGCTCGACGAAGACTACCGCTTGAGTCCCCTCACCCCTTTTCCAGACCTTCCACGGGCAAGAACTGCAGTCATTCGTTGCCGCTTGAATTTCTGACAAAAAATGAGTTAGATTGAATAAAGATATGTCTCATTCCCCCACCAAGACACGACGATTCCCTTGGAAAATTCTCCTACCAGTCGGTGCGTTAGGCCTCATTGGTTTTTCATCGACCTTCTTCGAGGGCACTTCTCAGAGTGCACCCTCTACCGAAAAAGACACACCGCCCAATCACGAGGTGAAAGCTACAAGTAGTTCGACGACTAATAGCATTGAGTCATCCCACACTCTTGCAAGTGCACAGGCAGAACTCGAAGACGCCCTGCGGAGACTTCAACAAAACCCGGATCAAGCTGCTCAGATTCTCGCCCAATTAGAAACACAAC
Organism: uncultured Verrucomicrobiales bacterium; assembly: GCA_937969125.1. Classification (GTDB taxonomy): domain Bacteria; phylum Verrucomicrobiota; class Verrucomicrobiia; order Verrucomicrobiales; family Akkermansiaceae; genus SW10. Next base: position 4,266 of record CALBVA010000302.1, read on the forward strand.
TTGAGAGCTATCCTACCGATCTCGCTACTCAGGCAATCACCGGATTTTTAAGCAGCGCCCAAGACGCTCAAACAGAGCTTCCCTTTGGCATTGGGAAAAATGGAAATCTCGCTTCTCACCCATCGCTTAGAATTGCCCTCTTGGACTGGTTGAGTTCGATTGACTCTGTAGCTGCCGCATCATACTCGAAAATCCTCCTTAATACTCCCACCCATCCTGACGAATGGGCGGTGGCTTTACGAAACGTTGCCCGTTTTTCAACGACTAAGGACGACCGCAACTATCTTCGCTTAAAGACCGAAGAATTGATCCGCAACCAAGATTGGCAAGCCAAACCGAGTATCGGATTCCTCAATGCTTTTGACGTCTTGGCCCACATCAAGGCAACCGAATCAACCCCACTTCTTTCAGAAATGGTGCAAAACCCAAGACGCCGTGATCTTGCTCACGCCTCTTTTCTGACCCTCAATCGACTGGCACGCTCAGCCCCTCTTGAAACATTAAACCAGCTCATCGAGGATGAGGAACTTTCCTCCAATCTGGGACCCATGCTCGGAAATATGGTCGCGCATGCTGATCTCCGGGATATCAAACAACAGGAACTCGTCAAACGTTACATGCTGGCCAAACACAGAACTGAAAAAGAACTCCGGGCATTCTCAGGAGTCTTTCCCAATGGCAATTTTTTCGTTTCCAACAACCTCCTCACAAGCGTTCCGCGGGCAAACAAAAAAGATCGTTATGAACGCAAAAAAGCCTCACTGGAGACCATCAACGCATGGCTCCAAGACCCAGAATTCCGATCTCTTAGCCGACATCTCGTAACCATGAAAAATCGGCTTCAATGAGAGAAATCACATCCATCCCAACCTCTACAGCCTGTTCGATGAAAGCACTACTCCCTCCCCTAACCCTCAATCTTCTAGCCTTCTTCAGCACAGTCACTTTGACCCATGCCCAACTCCCCGTCATTATTGAACAACCCCGCGCCCGGACTTACATTGCGGGCAATGGGGTAGAACTTCGCGTGCAAGTCCAGTCTCAGGAAGAAGTCACTTACGATTGGCGCAGAAATGGTGAGCCCATCGACTTCTTGGGTTTCGATTCAGCAGTTCTTTCAGTCAACGCCTTCCCAGATACTTTCGGAGGCTTACCTCCAGCAGACGTTATCGGAAACTATACCTGCGTTGTTACGAATAGCTCTGGCTCGGTGACTTCTGAGATCGCAGTCATCACTCAAAGTGATTCCTCTGTCTTCGATCGCAACAACTCCCTTCCTTTCAACTCTCCTGCTGCCTTTACTGTCACTATTCAACCCGACCATATCGGAGAAGCTTGGCGATTTCAGGGCGAAAAACTCTGGAGAGCTTCGGGTGAAAAAGTGATCAATCTCGGCCAAGGAGATCGAATCATTGAATTTCGTCCCATCTCCGGATTCATCCAACCCTCCCCCGTCTCAATCACTTTAGGCGATGACGACGACCTTGAAATCAACCGGACTTACTTTCCTGCTAGCGATGCCAGCCCCACAGGCTCGTTGCGGATTAATCTCAGTCCAAGTTCTATCTCCGACGAGAGTTTGGATGAAGAATCTCAAGCCCAGTGGCGCCTTCTCGGGCTAGCCAACGAAGTCAAACCTGCTTGGTTGGATTCAGGAGACACTATTACTAACTTAAGCCCCGGCATCTACTTGGTCGAATGCAAACCCGTTGACGGTCGACAAACGCCAGCAACCTTTGAAGTGACTCTGAAACTAGATGAGCTTAATATTTCCGAAACGATTGTCTACGATCTGCCACAAGTTGCCAGTGGCTCTCTTACCCCCCAAGCAATTCCGTTTCAATCCGTTCAGACAGATTCGATATTTCCCTACCAATCCGTTGGCAAGATTCGCTCAAGCATCGCCGAGGTTTCGGGCTTCGCTGTTCGAGACCGTGTTGTTCTTACGGTGGCCAGTGCATTGCTGAAAGACGCCCAAAATCGTGATATTCCTGACAACGAATTTTTCAGTTTTTGCGAAATTGAGTCCTTTGATTTTTCTTACACTTTTGCGGAAAACATTCAATGGCTGCCCCAATCGGATCCAGCACATAAACCAGTGCCCCTATCTCCCAATGGGAGTATCATCTATTGTGGCTATGCAGATGGTCGCCTGAGTGAAGAACCGGGCTCATTTTCTCGAAGCTCACTGCGAGACAACGTCATCGCACTCTACTTCGAAGAAAATGCTGCTCGAGATGCCTACTCGGGTTGGCTTTCTTCGAACTCAGCTCCAAACGAATGGGGCAGCAGCGACGCTCAGAAAATTATCGTAGGATATCCCAGCCAAGGTGTCCCGGCTGATCAACTTGGGCGAATGTTTGCGACCACTCCAAATTCCGCAACCTCCACAACTCTCATCGACCCACTCACACCAAACTTGGAAAGTGATCTCAACTTCACAACCTACCCTGGCATGATCGGTGGTCCTGTCTGCATTTCCTATATCAATGAAAATCATGAGGAAATCTATTACCCGTTTGGAATCTATGTGGGTGGAGTCAATGAGGTCTTGATTCGAACTTTTGACGAACAAGCTTCAGATGAGTTCACCAGAAATACACTTTTTGACTTGATCGAAATCGCCGACGACTACGCTGGCCCTTTGGGCCCTGGTGACATCACGGGGGGAATCACCCGTGACTCTTTTTTCTTGGCTGACTCGATTGAGTTGCCTGGCGTGCTCAGCCTTATCATCGAACCCATTGAGGCTGTCGAGGCAGGTGCTGGCTGGCGAATTGGCTCTGAAGGAGAGTTCCGCGCCAGCGGTAGCATCCTGGCTGGAGTGACACCTGGAAGATATTCCATAGAGTTCGCACCAGTCGCTGGATATCCTGATCCTCAACCACTCGACATCGTGATTAGCCCAGGTGAAAACCAAAGCCTCACCTTCAACTACAACAATGATCCTATAGCCGATTGGAGAAACAACAATTTTCATTCCCCTGAGAATAGCGGCGATGGTGCCGACGAAAATGATCCCGATGGAGACGGCCAAAATAACCGCTCTGAGTTTATCGCAGGCACAAACCCAAACGATCCCCAAGATGTTTTAGTTGCGGAAACAGTTTCCCGAAATGGAAATCGAATCGAACTCATGGTCACAGGAAAAACGAATCGAATATACCGGCTCCAAAAGTGGACACCCCAGCCGAACCAAGACGCACCTCAATGGGAAACGGTCGTCACACTCCCCGAACTCCAAACCGGCCAGATGAACCTTTCCCTTGTCGATCCCAGCACTAAAGAAGCCAAAACACTCTATCGGGTCAGTGTTCTCTATCGCCCATAAGATTTGCACTATGCTAGCACATAAAAGAGGCAAATCTCTTAGACAGAGATGCCACCCCGCACAGGACGGCCTCCTTCCGAAATCAGACACTATGGAGCGCTCATTACCACCGTCCGCACCTGGGTTTCCAGTCCTGCTTTTAGCTCTATAAAAAGCCTGATGGACCTTAAAAGATGGTTCGTCCAACGCTCAAAGAATCTATAATAAAATCTAACTCTCATTAATCAATGCCATGAATCGCTCGTTCGTTTTTTCTCTTCTCCAGAATATGAAGTGTCAGAAATTTTTCTCCGTTCTGGCCTTGGCGATTCTTCCATCGGTTCATTCAAGCGGCAACCTCATCTCTCCGGGTGATGCGTTTACTCAGATATCTCCTTTGGAGATTACCCGTCAATATACCTCGATGATTCAAGCGGATCATCGGCTGGTGAGGATTTCTAGTCGCGGTGATATTGAAATCTCCGAAGACAATGGCTCTTCCTGGCTCAACCGAAGCCCCGGCGTATTGATACCACTCAATGACATTGTCTGGACCGGGAACCGCCTTGTCGCTGCGGGTCGGTCTGGACGTATCATCAGCTCTCAGGACTTTGGGCAAAACTGGCAAAATTTGCCTTCAAACGCCACAGGAGACTACTATTCGGTCGCCTGGACTGGAACGCATCTTCTGGCTTCAGGGATTAACGGTCAAATTTCGCAATCTGCCGACGAAGGAGCATCTTGGAAGACCTTATATTTTGTGGATCCAGGTCAATTCTATGGCACTGCAGGAGTGGGGCAAACCTGGGCCGTCGCAGGAACACAAGGTAGAATCTTCGCCACTTTTGACAACGGAGAGAGTTGGCTTGGTGTCAGAGAAAGGGAGACAGGCGCTCCTGATTTACAGGATCTGCTCTTTAATGGTGAAGTCTTTGTGATCGTCGGTGATGACGGTACTATCTTAAGGGGTACAAGGCCTGATGAGCTTACCAGCGTCGCATCAGGGACCAGCGTTGATCTAAAAAGTGTCACTCAGATTGGGACACGAATGTTCGCGACTGGGGGACGCTGCATCTTCAACTCAGATAAAGCCCAGACCATTATCTATTCGGATGACAACGGGCTGACGTGGTCCACGGCCTTTACGGGAGTTCCCGGGACAGTCCACGGCCTTGCAGGACAGGCACCCAACCTAATTGCGGTTGGGAACTCGGATTTTATTGCCAGATCGGATGATAACGGATCGAGCTGGCAAGTTGAGACTAAGGCACTCACTACCCCTAGCGACGACTTTGAAGCCATCACGGCGAACAATGGCTTGATCGTGGGCGTTGGAAGAGAAGGACTCATAAACACTTCATCCGATGGAGGAAGAACATGGAGTGTCCGGGATAGCCAAACTTCTGAATTTTTCTTCGATGTGACTAAGAGCGGCAGCAACCTGGTGGCCATTGGGGCATCAGGAACGGTCCGCATATCGAATGATGGGGCTGAAACGTGGTTAGACAAAGACGTATCAACGCCTGATTTTCTTCTCGGCGTCACCGAGACCGGGAGCACCTTAGTAGTGGTAGGAGCCAATTCTTCAGCAGATGCCCCCCGAGCGTTTTACTCTTCAGATCAGGGAGAGACTTGGAATTCCGCAGTCGTCCCCCAAGGCGGCTTTTTCTTGTCGGTCGCCTGGACTGGATCAAGACTTGTAGCTGCAGGTGATGCCGGAGAAGTAATGATTTCCGATGATGAAGGACGCACTTGGTTGAAAAGAGATTCGGGAATTTCTGAACGGATTGTTAAAATGAGGTTTCACGACGGCGTGCTCTTGGGTAATGCTGGCGCGAAAATTATCAGATCAACGGACGATGGAGAAACCTGGCAACAAATCGAGATCGCTCCGGAAGTCCGATCCTTTGGAGATAATCTCATCTACGGCGGAGATGCATGGTACTCGGAACACTTTGACGGAATCATTCGATCTCTCGATAGCGGCTTAACCTGGCAACTTGTGCCAAATTTCATCGCCCGAAACTCTCCCGCTTTAATTCATGATGGTAATAACCTCATATTGATAAATACGGCTTTTGATGCAACCTATACATCTTCCGATCAAGGCCAATCGTGGACGGGGCTCAATGTTAAGACCATCAATCATATTGAGGCATTCGCTAAGAAATGGGGCCGTCATGTGGCTGTAGGACTTGGTGGCCAGATCATGACTACCGAGGATGGCGGGGTAAATTGGAAGCTCATATCAGGCCCGTCGAGTTCCGACAACCTCCACGAAGTGATTGCCACAGAAAGTGGGTTCATTGCAGTAGGTTCAAGAGGAGAGCTTTTACTCTCTACAAGCGGCGAAGAATGGATTCGTACGACTCACTCTGAGAATGCCGCGACTTTATACGGCGTAGCCGCAGATGGTCCTCGAACTGTTGTAGTCGGAACGTCTTCCAACGCTTTATTTTCTTCGGACGGGGGAGAGAATTGGACAACTCACCCTACTGGCACTAACGAATATCTACTGGCGGTGACCTATGGGAATGGCCAATTTGTGGCAACTGGTGCAGCTGGAGTAATTCTGACTTCTCCTGACGGACAAGTATGGACAGTTCGAACATCTGGAACGACCAAAAGGCTTTGGGGAGTGACATGGACAGGAAGTAGATATATTGCCATCGGCGGGATAGCGGAAAACCAGGGAGGAGGTGGTATCATTCTCAGCTCGGAAGATGGAATCACCTGGAGCATTCGTGCAGACGAGTTAGAAAATTCTCCTCAAGATGTCGTTACGGTCGGTAGTCGAGCACTTGTTGTGGGCACTAGAAGTGTTGGGATCTCTGATGACGGCGGGTTAACTTGGATTATCAACAATGGGAGCCTAACATGGTTTAATGCCGCTCATTGGGATGGTTCCGTGCTCTTAGCTGGAGGGTCCAACAAGAATTTGTGGCGAAGTGAAGGAAACGCCGAAGGCCTCGCAGCCTTAGGTCTCATTCCCAACTTGGAAGTTAGAACAAGCGAAGGGCAGTTGTTAACTAGCACTGTCGGTGTCACTTCTTTTCCCTCAGCATTCGTCGGAGAACAAAACAATCCGATTTCCTTTGAAATTAAAAACAGTGGGACTGCTCCGCTTAAAGACTTCCTCATCGTTCCAGATTCGGAATCAGATGCTGACTTCATCCTTAACGTTACAGGGCTGGATCTGGTTCTTGAACCCGGCGAATCGACCCAATTTTGGGTCAGTTTTGTACCTATTGAAGCGGGTGCCCGAGCTTCTACTTTTTTAATTAATAGTAATAATCCGGACACCTCAGCGTTCTCATTCTCGGTTTCAGGAACTGGCCTGAATGCTGAAACTCTCTTTATGGATGCGGTGAGCAGTGCGGGATTGACAGGCGCTGATGCCCAGGCAGATGCCACACCCTTCGCTGACGAGGTGCCCAACCTTCTAAAATACGCCTTCAATATGGATCTTGCTGCTGCAGACAGTCATGAAATGGAGCTTTCTGGAACCTCGGGCTTACCAAAGGTTCACCAAATAC
>CALBVA010000303.1 GCA_937969125.1 uncultured Verrucomicrobiales bacterium
TTTGATGATCTCGAGTTTCAATCTCCGGTGCCGGATGATCGTTGCAATCTCTCCCACTAATTTTCCGGTGTATCCACCGTCCGCCCAAATCACCTTCAGCCATCCAAAGGTCTTCTTGAGCTTTTCCAGGAGCAGGAGTCTGGCTCCGTCACGGTCCTGGACATCCGCAAAGGTGACGTGAAGGAGAAGAATAAAGCCGAGAGTGTCTACCAGCACATGTCGTTTTCTTCCTGTAATTTTCTTACCCGCATCATAGTCACGAATTCCAGGGTGGCTAGTTGTGCGAATGCTATGGCTGTCAATAATCGCAGCGGTCGGGGCTTTTTTTCCGGACTTGAGCCGGGCTAGAGCTGGTGTCGTAGGCCGCGCCTGTCTGAGTTTCGAAAAACTTTATGACCTGTTAGCGAATTCCCAGGAAAGGGCTAAGCTCACTTCAGATCAACTGGAGCCCCATCGCAACCTGCTATCCACATTTCATGAGTAAAATTGACGACATCCTCGCCCGTGACCTGATTCCTGATTTTCTGATCCGCACCGGGATTCGGGCGCGATTGAAAGAGACGTTGGCGCCATTCGAGAAGCTGGATTGCGAGGGGCGGCAGAAGTTGCTGATGGAACACATTGCCGATCTGAAGAAGAGCCCCATCGCGATCGCCACGGATGAGGCGAATGAGCAGCACTACGAGCTGCCGACTGCGTTTTTCCAGAAGTGCCTGGGTCCGCATATGAAGTATAGCTCCGGCTATTGGGACGCGGGTGTGACGGACATCGAAACCTCCGAATCACGGATGCTGGCACTGACCTGCGAGCGGGCGTTATTGGAGGATGGTCAGCGAATCCTGGAACTGGGATGTGGTTGGGGATCGCTCACGCTCTGGATGGGCAAGCACTACCCGAATGCCCAAATCACGGCGGTCTCGAATTCGCGCACGCAGCGCGAATATATCATGGGACAGGCGGAGGAGCGCGGGCTGAAGAACATCGAGGTCCGCACGGTGAATATGATCGAGTATGAGGGCGAGGGTGAGGGTGAGGGGGTCTTCGACCGAGTGGTCTCGGTGGAGATGTTCGAACATATGAAAAATTATCAATTACTCCTCGAGCGGATCAGTAAGTGGTTGAAGCGGGGCGGGGCTCTCTTTGTGCACATCTTCACTCACCGCGAGTATGCTTACCACTACGTCGCCGAGAACGAGGATGATTGGATGGCGCGTTATTTTTTCACCGGTGGTCAGATGCCTTCCGACGATCTTCTCCTCTACTTTCAGGATCACTTGGGAATCGAGGATCATTGGCAGGTTTCGGGGAGGCATTATCAGAAAACTTCGGAAGCCTGGCTCTCCCGAATGGATGCCGCTAGCGATGAGCTGAAGCCTCTCATCGCCGAAACTTATGGTGAGAAGGATGCGACCCAATGGTGGGTTTGGTGGCGTTGCTTCTACATGGCCTGTGCCGAGCTTTGGGGATACAAAGGCGGGGACGAGTGGATCGTCTCCCACTACCGTTTCAGAAAAGACGGGTGAAGAGCGAGTCCGTAGGTGCGGTGATGGTAAGGGGTTCGCCGGTCCCGGGATGTTGGAGTTCGAGGACCTTTGCCTGAAGGAGCATTCGTGTTCCGATGCCGAGTCGCGCACCGAGGGTGTCGCAGGTCTCGATGCCGAGGTAGCGATAGTCACCAACGATGGGGTGGCCGGTGTGTAGGAGGTGACGACGGATCTGATGGAAGCGGCCGGTGTGCGGCCGGGCTTCCACATGTGTCAGGTTTTCCGCAAGTCGGGCAAGAACCCGAAATGAGGTGGAGGCAGACTTGAGCGGGGAGGATTCATCTTTCTGGAGTGGCTCGTCGCAAGTCCAGGTGTCTTGGGCGGGATGGCCTACGATGATCGCGTGGTAGGTTTTGCTGATTTCACGTTTATCGAAGGCAGCCCGGAGCCGACGAGCGCTTTGCTTGTCCCGCCCAAAGAGCAGGACCCCGGTGGTTGGCCGATCCAGACGGTGAATGAGGTGGAGCTGCTCTGGAGTGGCTCCGATCTGATCACGGAGGATCTTCAATGTGACCTCATCGCCGGGATGCGGGAGGTCTGCGGGATGGACCAGTTGACCGGCGGGCTTGTCGACGGCGATGAGCAGCTGATCTTGGTAGAGGATTCGGAGCGGAGTCGTCATTGAAGGAGAGGCAGACTCTTTTACGGATTCACGTTTTACGGAAGCCCAGGATTGTTGGCATCATGCTTTGGATGACCGAGGACGAGGAGTTCGATGGGCTGGCCAAGCAACCGCACGATGCCTTCTTCAAAACGGTGCTCTCCGACCCGGAGCGTGCGGTGGCTTTTTTTCAAGGGTCACCTCTCTAAGGAGATCGTTATGCTGGTCCGCTGGGAAACGCTGGAGCTGGTTCCGGGATCTTTTGTGAAGAAATCGCTGAGGCAAACCTACAGCGATCTACTTTTCTCAGTAAAAATCGAGAATGATCAGGAGCTAAATTTTCCCTTCTCCTAGACAAAAGCAGACGAGCTCGATGCCTGACTCGATACGCTTCAGTTGAGATTTAAGGATTCTCTAGAAGAACAAGCTTCTCAGGAGAGGATCAATCGCCTCCCGCCTTTCTTCCAGCAGCCGCTTTCCCCCTTGAAAGATTGTGCGCTGGTGGTCACCTTTCCGCCGTGTTTAAGCCACGATGGAAAAAAGAGGCCCTACTCCTGATGAAGGGGTCAAAGAAGTTCCTGCACTACAAGCGCGACCTCCTCGCGCCTGACCGGATCGATGAAATCGAATCCCGCCGTGCCGACCTCGCAAAGGCCATCAAGGCGAAGGATCTGGATGCGGTAAAAGAAACCTCAAAGCAGGTGCGCAATACCTGCGAAAAATCACTCGCACATTACCAGGCACCGGGCTGGATCGAGGAGAACATCGAAGTCTTTTGGGTGGCAATCGTCGTGGCACTGGGAATCCGCGCCTTCTTCCTACAGCCCTTCCGTATCCCCACGGGGTCAATGCAACCTTCTCTGAATGGCATCGTAGCCGTGGATCTCAGCGATAAAGAGGACTGGGACAAGCCTTGGATCGGCTCTCGGGTCAAAGACTTCCTCATCTCTGGGAGAACCTATGAAAATATCGTGGCTGAAGAAGATGTCAGCATTACGAGCATCAAGGATGTCAGCTTCTTCCTCTTCTCACGGACCCAGCTTACCTTAAGCAATGGAAGAAAAGTTGTGATTGGTGCACCATCGAACGAGGTGACTTCAAAGATCGAATCAATCGGCAACACCATCGCGACGCAGACGCCGGAGGGGAAATTGGTCTTCAAGTCCGGTATTCATTTCAAAAAGGGAGAAGCTATCTTCAAAGGCTACCTCACCTCAGGTGACCTTGTTTTGGTCGATAAGATGTCTTACCACTTTCGTCAGCCGAAACGTGGTGAGTCTTTTGTCTTCGACACCCGCGGGATCGATACCAATCAGACTGGCAAGACTATGAGCAGTCAGCAAGGCGGCACCCACTACATCAAACGCCTGGTCGGAGTACCCGGGGACAAGCTCCAAATCAAAGGCGGGAAACTCTATGTCAACGGGGCCTTGGCCAAAGAGGAGACGATCCAAAGGGTCATGAACAAAGAAAATTTGACCAAGCTTCCCTTCCCCGGCTACACCCCTTATCACGGCTATGAAACGCCGCAAAAGAAGAAGTCATCCAAAAGTAAGTTCAGTGATTCGGATTATGTGGCAACCCTTGCTGACCCGGAAAATGACAATAACTTTCGCGAGTTCTTCGCTCTCGGAGACAACTCGCGCTCCAGCCTGGACTCCCGCTACTGGGGAAGCGTGAAGCAGCACAATCTCGTCGGCCCGGCCTTTATTTCGCTCTGGCCCTTCACGAGTGGCCATTGGGGGTTCATTGAATAAATGTCTGCTGTGTCCGCTGAGCCCACCGCCGCTGAGATCACGCGGAAGGCGAAATCTAATCTCGCCTTCGCGCTGAAATGCGTGCCGGCGGAAAGGCGGCAGCATCTGGTGACCTTCTACGCCTTCTGCCGGGTCATCGATGATCTCGCGGATGACCTGGAGATGCCCATGGCAGAGAAGGAAGAGGGCCTGGCGAAGTGGAAAACGATTTTCGAGACGGGTAGGATTGAGCAATCGCTGCCACTTCAGGAATTACAGGAAGGCATTCTCAAAGTACGAGATTTATACAATATCCCCTCCGAGTATTTCACGAATGTGATTGAAGGCTGTCAGATGGATCTCCAGCCACAACGCTTTGGAACCTGGTCGGACTTACAGCAATACACCTACCGCGTCGCATCGTCTGTGGGGTTGGTTTGCCTGCCGCTCTTCGGTGCAGATCAAAAACGCGCACACGACTATGCCATCGCTCTGGGAGATGCCCTGCAGCTGACCAATATCCTCCGCGACATTGGGGAAGACCTGGAAAACGGAGTGCGCATCTATGTGCCGCTACATGATCTGGGCCGCTTCCAATACACCGAGCGGGACCTCATTGGCCGGGTGCATGACGGGCGGTTCATGGCCTTTATGGAATATCAGGCCCAACGCTGTGAGGGACTCTATGCGAAAGCGACCGAGCTCCTGCCACAAGAGGACTATAAAGCTCTCCTGGCTCCGCGGGTGATGCACCGGATCTACCAGACACTACTAGGGAAGATGCGCGACGATGGGT